>NZ_CP029639.1:5017500-5317500 GCF_003268635.1 Paenibacillus sp. DCT19 | reverse complement strand
TGTTTTGGCTTTGCACATTTGGAGAAAGATGAGATTGCGGAGGGCATTAACCGAATGCGGATCGCTTGGGAGAAGAGTACATTTTCGTTTCGATGAATTCCGCTGTATAATAGAATAAGACATTCTGCTCCCATGGGAGCAGAGAACATATATGAGCTTGTTGCATCATTTCAACAAGGATTTGCGTACATGTCTTAAGCAACCTGAGATGAACAATTCGTAAACCTAAGCCCCAATCGATAAGAATGGGTATGATGCAATAGCTAGAGATTAACATTCAAGGGGGAGTGGCGACATGCTGCAGGCATCGCCGTCATCATTTGTTATTTTGCCCGCTGTCGCCAAAATAGTCTGCGAACCGGGATGGAAGTGGCAGAAGCGGGAAAAACCGATGCAGAATTATGATTTATTTTATGTGTGGAGTGGTGAGGGAACTGTTGTGCTGAATGACCAGCCTTACGAGGTGGGTAAGGGCAGTTGTTTCCTATTCAGACCAGGAGATCATACAAGTGCAACACATAATAGACAGAAACCGCTTGTACTAACGTATATCCATTTTGATGTGGATGTGGATGTTACGGATGTGCCTCAGTCCTATCGTGAAGTACAGGAGACGGTGGAGTTTGAACATTTGTTGGCACGGTATGTAAGGCTGTTCCTGTCTGACGTATACGGTCGCACGGAAGAAAGCCGGTTGATTCTGAAGCAGTTGATGATTCATCTATTGCGTGCGGATACGGAAGCACCTGTTGAGAAAAAGGTGAGTAACCAGCTATCAGATGTCATTCAGGAAGTGGCGAATTATGTTCGTCAGCATCCAGGGATCACGCATCGTGTGGAGGATCTGGCTGCACGTGCGGGGCTGTCTCCGCGATACTTCTCTATTAAGTTTAAAGAGTTAATTGGCTCTTCTGTACAATCGTATATCATTCGTATGCGTATTGAACGTGCTGAGCATCTGCTTGTGCATACCGGTATGAATGTCACCGAAGTGGCGGATGCTTTAGGTTACCGGGATATCTTCTTTTTCAGTCGTCAGTTCAAGCAGTATACAGGCAAAAGTCCTTCCGAGATTCGTTAGGTCGTTAGGTCTTCATGCCAAGATACAGCATAACGTTTCAAATCTGGGAGTCAGGGGTAAGTAAAAAGCATTCCAGATGAACAAACGAAGGGGGACTTGGGATGAACGGAAAACGGCGGATCCGCAACCGGGGATGCTCTACAAAAGGATGCCTTATTTTCCGGAACCGTCTGCGTCGGTCGAAACCCGCAGATGAGTTGCAGGACGTATGGTTTTGAAGAGATATCAGTCGATCAATGATTACGAAGTGAGGCTTCGTAATGCTTGTATACATGAAGTGTAACAGGTGTATCATGATAGCATGATACACAGATCAATCTAAAAAGGATGGCGGAGTCCCTGAATACAGGTGTTCCGCCATCCTTTTTAATTGTGCATGAGAGCTGCCTCAAAGTTATCAGTGAATTGGTTTCAGGCGGCCGAGCAATGTTCCCATTTTGACGGAATCTCCTGGCTGTAGACCAGGCGTAGGTTCGAACGTACCACTTTGCGTTAGGAGAACCACCGTAGAACCGAATTCAAAATAGGCTAGATCATCACCTTGTGCCCATGTGCTGGTATCCGCATCAGCATACTGAATACTGCTCACATTCATCGCACCGACCTTAACCACAGCTACCTCTCCATAATCATGGGCGATGTACGTAATCAGTCGTTCGTTGCGACTCAGCACCGATCTCATATGTGTCAGACCAAAATCATTCACGGGATAAACTTTCCCCTTGATATGTTCACTCTCAATCCTGCGTCCGCTCACAGGTGCATGAATGCGGTGATAGTCGCGAGGGCTGAGATAAAGGACGAAGGCATAGCCGTGTTTGTATTTCTCCAGATGTGGTGAGTGGTTCAACAATTCAGCAAGTGTATAGTTTTGTCCCTTAACATTCAGGAGTGTGCCTGCGGATATTGGACCCGCTGCCGTAATTTTGGCATCCACTGGGCTAATTAGCGCATGCTCCGATAGGTCTAGTGGGCGCATGCCTGGTTTTAATTTGCGAGTAAAAAAATCATTCAGTGAACGGTATTCCTTCCAGTCTTTCTCTGCTTCCTGAACAGGGATGTCGTAGGTTCGGACAAAATAAGGAATAAATGCCTTGCTTCCTCTGCTCTTGGAGAAGGCTCCCACAGTTCGCGAGATCCATTTGCGAGAAGAAAGCTCAGTCATTAACCGTAACAGCGTTTTTGCCATGAATATCCCCCTTAGGGTTAGTGCGAACATCAAGGCCGGTAGGACCCGGCCGTTCTGCATAATATTGACACATAATGCCTCCGAAATCAATACGGGTACTTACGGTACGTCTGTGGTTGTCTAGGGATACGCGAATTCTGCTCCAGTAGAAGACGCCCGTATGCCATCGGTTCGTGATAACTTGCCCTCCATTGTTCCAGCAGACCGGCTTTACGGAAACCGTAACGCTGATCCCGTCCATTGCATTCAATAAAATAAATCTGTCCATCGCGGGCAATGCCCAGATCAAGACCTAAATCTGCAAGATGGGGTAGGCTAGCTGCCAGCGTTTTGGCGATGCGTAGCGAGACCAGACGGATTCTGGATTCAAGTTGTGCGAGCTCAGAACTATTCATATCAGAACCAAACACCTCGGCCAGTCTCATGACCTTGCCGCCTTGTGCGATATTGGTGACAAAGGTATGTGTTGGAGCGGCCTTGGCGAATAATCCAGTCACCTCCCATAATCCATCCATTCCACGTTGCACTGAAACACGCAGATCCACGGGTCTGCCTTCATAACGTATGAGAGGAATGCGTTCTTCGATGAGGTATGCATACCGGAAAATTCTGCGGAGAATCGCCGAGGGCAGCTGCCCCTTCGTTAATCGAAAGGTGGCCCAGCCTTTGCGAGAAGCTCTCGTTTCACGCGTTAATTTCCAATGCCCGTCTTGCTTGAATATTCGGATAATGCCATGCCCAATACTTCCGCTACATGGCTTAATGATCAAATCATTATACTGCTCCATCATATCGGTTAACGATTCAGGTGTGGCTCTCACGGCATGAGGCAGATGCTCTCTCAGTAAAGGTTCCTGACGGAGCATGTCGTGAATGTGATCCTTCCTGTAACGATTACGAACGTTATATACCTGAATACCTTGCAAAAGTAAGGTAGTAACTTGATGCTGTTCTGCTCTGCGGAGTTGAAGCGCACGGTTATGAATGACTGTGGGCAAGGGCATTTTTTGTCGAACATATCCCTCTTCTTTTTTTACATAGGCTATACAGGTTTTGGTGTTGAAATCGATATCTTCCAGCCGCAAAAAACAAGGGATCAATCCGTGGCAGGCTGCTGCCTGCTCATAATTGGCGAGTGATTCCTGGCCGGTTCTTCCGGCCGGTATCCCTCGGTACATGCGTGAATCGAACATAATGCCGATCGTCTCTTGTGGCATGACCGCTCCTCCTTCAAAGTTATCAAGGCACTAGTTCGTCCGTTCATGGCATACCCGTACTTATACGATATCGTATGACATTTTTGCTCAGAGGGCATGGACAGCCGCCTTTTTCGATGTCACCGTACGTAGCCTATTTCACTGTAGGGGGTTCATCCCATCCGTTCTTGCTTGTACATGATGGATTCTTTATGGATAAAAGTCCGGATTATAAGTGGCAGATGCCTAGATTGAAGCATATGATGCCGGAGACGAACGTGAGAGGAAGGAGCAAGCTGCATGAGTAAAAGAGGCAAAAAGAAGGTTCTTACGCCGAAACTGCGGCATGTGAGCCCGAAGTTTAAGGAATTGGAACTGACGGATCGCCGTATCGGCTCGATTAAATCGGATCCGTTCTTGCACAAGGAAGAACGGCTGGAGACACATGTACCAGCTTCTAAAGCTATTGAGAATCAGACACCTGTAGAATCTTCTTCGGAATCGACGAATCATACTGCAGATGCAACAAACGCGGAAGAGCCCATCAAGCCAGAAGCAGTACGATCTGAACCAGAAGCAGTACAATCTGAAGCACCAGCAGTGAAACCAGAGCCAAAAGTGGCAAGCGAACCAGAGTTGTCTACGCCTGTGGTCGTGGATGAACCCAAGAAAATCCAAGTAAGTAGTGTGGCACCCAGTGTTCTAGAAGAGCCGAAGGAAATCACGAGTCAGGATCGCCGATATATCTTGAATCAGAATCAGATGCCAGGCTCAACGGGAGCATATATCTATACGGATGACCTAAGTGAGTATGCGGTAACAGAGAGTAGGCTTGCGCCGTTCTCGGTGGATGCATCCAAAATGAAGCCCGGAGCTGTTGGTAGCGAAGCGTTACAGGACTATGCGGTGACTAGCATTCATATCGCAGATGGTGCGATTGTGTCTGCTAAACTGGCTGAAGCTTCCGTATCAGAGGAACATTTAATTGATGGCTCAGTATCTGGCTACAAAATACGTAATGCTTCTGTTGGCGGCGAGAAAATAAGAGATGGCAGCATCACATCACAAAAGCTTGGCAATCAGGTTATTGATGCCGCCAAAATTGCAGATGGTTCAATTGGCACAAGGCACCTTAGTCGCATGCTCGTTACGGAGGACTTAATCAAAAACCAAGCCGTTACTGGAGATAAAATTGCCATCAGCGGTGTAGATACTCGCCACCTGACAGGTGGGGCTGTGCATACATCCAAATTAGCGGACGAAGCAGTGACCACAGCTAAAATTCGTGAGGGAGCGGTCACCAGCAGTAAGCTTGAAGAACAATCGGTGGAATCTCGTCACATTCAGTCAGGTGCGATTAAACAGACTCATCTGGCGGAAGGGGCAATCAATCGTTCCCAGCTCGCGGCGGGTAGCATTGGAAGTGAGCAGATTGAAGACGGTGCAATTGAAGCAAGACATTTGGCTGAAGGCTCGCTGAGCGGAAGACATTTGGTAGACGGAGCAATAGGATCCAATCAGCTTCGGACGGCTGCTGTAGGCAGAGAACAGATCGGTACGGGCGAAGTGACCAATGAACATCTGGTGGATGGCGCCGTAACCAGCAGTAAATTGGCTGATCAATCTGTAGGGACAGCGAAACTACTGGAACAGTCAATTACAGCTTCCAAGATTGCGGATCAGAGTATTGTTGCTTCCAAAATTGCAGATGAGGCAGTACATGGCAAGCATATCGCCAAAGGTTCTGTTCGTGCAGAGCATATTGCCAACCGAGGCATATCGCCTGTGCATGTGGATAATGCAGCGATCCATTCCATCCATATTGCGAGTGGGAGCATTGAGGCTACGCATTTAGCCACAGACAGTGTGTCTGCAGATGCAATTGCACCCGGAGCTGTCTCCACACAGCATCTGACGGAGTCTGCCGTAGGTACGTATGAACTGCAGGATGGTGCGGTAACAGACGCGAAGCTTGCGGATGAAAGTATAACGGAAGAAAAACTAGGCTCAGCATCGATCAGTAGCAGAGCCATTGCTCCAGGAAGTGTATCATCATCACATCTTGCACATGGCGGAGTGACGGGGGCTCATCTTTCGCCAGGAAGCGTTGGTTCAGATGCTCTTCGACCTTATGCGGTGAAGTCGGAGCACCTAACCGAGCATGCTGTAGGGGTACCCCATCTGCAGCCTGGAAGTGTGCAAACGGATGCCATATCTCGTGGCGCGGTTACCACCGATAAATTGGCTCCGGGAAGTGTGACTTCCGGCCAGATCGCTGGAGGTAGTATTTTCCCGCCACATCTCACAGATCATTCAGTGACTTCACCGAAATTGTCACCAGAGAGTGTTGCCACAGATAAATTAGCAGATCTGGCTGTGACTTCAGCCAAACTCGCAGATGGTAGCGTCACGTCCAGTAAAATCATGGCTGAGAGTATTACAGCTAAGCATATCCCTGCAGGAACGCTTCGTGGTTATCATCTGAAGCAGCACTCCGTTTCACTGGAGCACTTGGCAGATGAGATTCGGTCCCCAGAGTTATTTGCAGATGGAAGTATTACAGGTAATAAATTGCGTCCAGGTTCGATTAATGCAGAACATCTCGTTGCAGATTCCGTATCTTCGAACACATTACAGCACGAGTCAGTGAGCAGTGAGCATCTGCAGCCATCCGCAGTAACATCCATTCATCTGGCTGATGGCATCATCAAGTCTGATCATCTGAGCAATCAGGTTATTCATTCACATCATCTGAAGGCAGACAGTGTTCATGGGGAACATATTAATGAGCAGGCCATTACTTCCCATCATATCCTCCCCGGCTCCGTTCAGACGGATCATCTGGCACCGTTATCTGTGACAGAGGCGCACCTGCAACCGGGCTTGATCAGTGGATTGCACTTGAAAGCAGATTCAATCAGCACTGTTCAGCTTCAGCAAGGAGCGGTACAATCACGCCATATTAACGATGGAGCAATCTTCGCCCATCATATCCACGAACGGAGCATTGGTACATCTCATCTGGAAGAAGAATCCGTCAGTTCTATTATTTTGCAAGAAGAATCCGTGACTCGCTCTAAGCTGGCAAGTGGCAGTGTGGATGGCAGTAAACTGGTGCAGGGAGCAGTATCCGGTGCACATCTGTCTGAAGAGAGCGTGCAGTCAGTTCATATTCAAGATGGGGCTATCCAAGCAGGTCATATCCAGCACGGAGCTATTCAAGCGGATCATATCGAAGCGCAAAGCATTAACGCAGATCATATTCAGGATGGAGCCATTCAAGCGGATCATATCCAATCACAAAGCATCAACGCAGAACACATTCAAGAGCAGAGTATTCAGGCGTCTCATCTGGAAGTGGGAAGTGTAACAACAGAGGCTTTGCAGAGCGGATCCGTGACGCTGGATAAACTCGCTGAGGGCAGTGTGGATGGCAGCAAATTGTTACAGGGAGCAGTATCTGGTGTGCATCTGTCTGAAGAGAGCGTACAATCAGCTCATATTCAAGGCGGGGCTATCCAGACAGATCACATTCAAGCGCAAAGCATCGATGCAGCCCATATTCAGGACGGAGCCATTCAAACAGATCATATCCAAGCGCAAAGCGTCAACGCAGATCACATTCAAGTACAGAGCATCAACGGAGATCATATTCAAGCACAGAGTATTCAGGCGTCTCATTTGGAAGTGGGGAGCGTAACAGCAGAGGCTTTACAGAGTGGATCCGTGACGTTGGATAAACTTGCTGAGGGCAGTGTGGATAGCAGCAAACTGGTGCAGGGAGCAGTATCTGGTGCACACCTGTCTGGAGAGAGCGTACAATCAGCTCATATTCAAGGCGGGGCTGTTCTGGCAGATCATATCCAGCACGGAGCTATTCAAGCGAACCACATCGAAGCGGAAAGCATCGATGCAGCCCATATTCAGGACGGAGCCATTCAAGCCGGTCATATCCAAGGGCAAAGCATTAACGCAGATCATATTCAAGCACAGAGTATCTATGGAGAACACATTCAAGAGCGGAGCATTCACGCTTCTCATTTGGAAGTGGGGAGCGTAACAACAGAAGCTTTACAGAGTGGATCCGTGACGTTGGGTAAACTTGCTGAAGGTAGTGTGGATGGTAGCAAACTGGTGCAAGGAGCAGTATCTGGTGCACACCTGTCTGAAGAGAGCGTACAATCAGCTCATATTCAGGGCGGAGCTATTCAAGCGGATCATATCGAAGCGCAAAGCATCGACGCAACCCATATTCAGGACGGAGCCATACAAGCAGATCATATCCAAGCACAAAGCATCAACACAGCTCACATTCAAGATGGAGCTATCACAGCAGAGAAATTTGCGGATGGTGCCATTAACGGAAGCAAGCTCAGTGAGCAGAGCATCACATCTCGTCATTTAAATGAAGGGATTGTGAATGCTTCACATTTAAGTGAGGATATCTGGACTGCAATTCGTCAGGTGAGTGGAGAAACGCTGGAACAGCTTGAGGCCACAAAAAGGCAGGAAGCACCTGCAAATGTAGAAGAAGATCAATTGAATCCACTCGACCCCATTAATCCAATCAACCAGTCTAACTTCTCGGATCATCTGGATCTGGTTAACCAGCTCAGTTTACTGAACGAGTCGGATCATCAGACACAACTCACATTAGCAGATCAACAACAGCAACTTACACAATTGGAAGAACAAACTGTGGCACATGCCGAGGCAATCCAGTTCCTTCAGACATCTGTTCAAGAATGGAAGGAACAATCGGTTATAGAACCAAAGACTGAAATATTGAGGGACGAATGGACTCCAACAGCGGGGGAAGCGTCAGATGTAACCGAGGCAAGTAGCAGCAATGATACGTTCCAGCTCAATGAACAGTCCGTTCAACAAGAGCATTTGTGTGACAATATTGTGGGTAGCGAGCAGTTACAAGCAGGCGCGGTTCAGCCTCAGCATCTATCATTCCAACCTGTACGTAGTGTCAGCCGTCAACTGGTTGTGCAACAATTCGGTATGGAGGCATTCATCTTGCCTGAGAATGAAGAATGCGTAGAGGTGACGGTTGCATTTGAAGAGTCATTTGCATCAGAGCATTATGTTATTGTTGCGATGAGCAATGATCGTGGATTTCAGGTATCTCTGCTATCTCAAAGTGAGGATGAGGCAGTGCTGGAGGTTTCGCGTGCGGTAGGCTGCAAGCATACGTATGGTTTGTTGTCATGGATCGCTGCGGGACCTTCCCTATAAGAGGTTGACTAAAACGTCTGCTTTTGATACGAAATATACTTCATCCCATCTTCCTAGTACTGAAAATTGCCTTTGTTGAACATGTACTATATATATTTCTACATTATAACAAGCAAAAGCGGTTCCCGGATTTGTCCAGGACACCGCTTTTGTTCATCATTAGGGTTGATCCGTTCGGACAGTGAGGGGTGTCGGAACGTTCACCACAGTTAGAGATTAATTATAGTCCTACAGCCTGATAGGCTTTGGTAATCGCTGTTGCTTCAGTCGAATTAGCGCCGTACAGATCTTTGGCTGCTTGAATTGTTGCTGTTTTGGCAGCGGCAAACTTGGACGTTGGTGTCAAATAATTCACAAGTGTACTGTAGAAAATTTTCACCGCTTTGTCACGTCCGATTCCAGTTACCGTTACACCATTATGAGTACCGCCTTGTGCTGCGAGATAATAAGCTTTATTGATGATTCCGCTATTAATATGAACACCACCATTATCCTGTGAACCGATGTAACGATCGCTGTACTTATCAGGTTGTCCATACAAGGTAGGATTAGAGAGGGAGCGTAATGCATCGCCCGGAATGTTAGGCGTGTATATGGCATCTCCAAGCAACCAGTTTTTACTTTCGATGGTGTTCCCCATAATATCAGCAAAAGCTTCATTCAATGCACCAGGTTCATTCCGGTATTCGAGATCTGCTGTGTATTCAATGACACCATGAGTTAATTCATGTCCTACCACATCGAGATCACCAGATAGGGAAGTGAAGGTTGTACCGTCTCCATCACCAAATACAATTTGCACACCGTTCCAGAAAGCATTGTTATAGTTGGAGCCGTAATGCACGGTTGATTTAATGATTAAGCCATTACCATCGATTCCGTTGCGGTTGAACTTGTTTTTGTAAAAGTCATAGGTGGCAGCAGCATATGCATGTGCATCTACTCCTGCGCGGTCTGTCCAGACATTGTCTGAATCGGTGAGCAAGGTACCTGGCAGTGAGGAACGATTATTGGCCGTATACGTCTCAATGCCTCGACCACGGGTCGTATCTTTTAATTGGAATGTGCTTCCCGATTGAGTAGTGGTTAGGGTTTTGGTGTCACCAAGGACACCTGTACCTGTTCCTGTGGCAAAGTTAATGAGGTCAAACTGAGATACGATGCTGCCATCGACGGCATTAATGAAATATTTTGTCCGCAGCGGGGCAGGTTCAAGTACATTGACTTCGGTAATGTATACAAGGTAGGTTTGACCATCCTCTTCATGGTGATAGATGTTCAATTCAGCTTGTGGGTCTTTTTGGGCTTCGCCCAGCTCGCCAATGCGGGAAGTGGCTTCTTCAGAGGCAATACGAATGGCATCTTCAGCACTGATCTCAGCCACACCGTCGTTCGGGATGGATTGCTCTTCAACAGGAGGAAGATCGCCAAGCGCGGAGGAAACGGCTCCTGTTTTGTCCAAATGAATCGTTTGCTCTGCACCGTAGACCGGAATTCCCTTAATGTATTGCTTCAAACGGAAGTGTCTTATGCCAGAGGTGTCCGTGGTTCTTTTTATAATTTTGAGCTGGGACGTTACGTCCGAATTCAGGAATTGTTCTTGTTGCCCAAGGTAATTGAAGATGGTTTCGTCGGAGCCGCTGTTCAAAGGAATCCCCTCCTCAGATACGTATGGCGTTTGCAACGGAATGGATTGATCTGACAACGGAGCTGCTCCTGCAGAAGATACGGAAGCGAGCAAAAGTGCTCCTCCAAGAATTGTTGGCATAACTTTGGCAAATTTCATAGTAAACGCTCCATTCATTCAATTTTTTGGGGGAAGCATATCATGCCATTCTTGGGTGGAGTTCCGACTGCGACGTGGGCAGCGCGGAGCGTGGGGCTAATCCTGAAGCGTGGAATGTTACACAGACGGTTATAAGTCAATCGTTCGGACAGCTTGTCTCATACCAGATTAGCAAGGTCACTGTTTCCGATCCGGTCGCTTGCTCAATATCGTCTATTGCCTTTCCTCTTTCGGATGCCAGGGGGTGTTGTCTACTTGCGAAGCAGAAGAAGTCTTACGCAGCCGGGGTGTTCCTACCAGGTTCGCGTAACCGGGAATTGGGTTGTATATCGTGAACGGCATCCCTCCTCTCAAGTGATGTAAGCAATGAATTGAAACGCACTTAAGAATTGTCCTAAGGTTAATTAACAGACGTGAAAAGTTCGATTAGGAACTTATGTTCTGTATAAGGATTTTTTTGTAAGTTAAAGGCTTGAACGTATAGTATCACAATGTAAAAGTTTGGAAAAGAAGAATTTTTAGTTTTTGCCCAAAATTATGTCTAAAGTAGGGGATAAGCAACCTTTTACCAATAATTTGACGGAATTTGTCTGGAAGAGACGGAGTGAAAGCGGATTTTGCTGGGAGAAGTGCACGTCAATCAAGGACAAACGCCGTTTCCACTTCTCCACGAATACATAGAATAACGTGTACTCCCTTGCATGCTGATGATTTTCACTGGGAGGTGATATGGTTGCAAAACCGCCGTAGTATAGCTCGGACTGGTGCCAAACCAAGCTCCAAACGAAGTAGGACACAGCAGCAGAGACAGCGATTGAAATCGATACGTAGAAAAGGTACAAAGACCTATAGGTATGTCATTCCAGCTATGGAGCGATCAGAGCACAGCCCATTGCTTTCGGTCATTATTCCGGCAATGAACGAAGAGAAAACGATAGGCAAGGTGGTTCGTTTCGCTCGGCGTATATGCCGGAATTCGGAAGTCATTGTAGTGGTCAACGGCTCAACAGATGGTACGGCTAGAGCTGCAAGAGCGGCAGGTGCACGTGTAATCAGTTATACAGAGGCTCTGGGTCATGACGGTGGTCGGCGAGCAGGTGCGATGGTGGCTCGTGGCAACATATTATTATTCACAGATGCAGACATTCCGATCTCTCCAGAGCAGCTAGCGCCTTATGTGCAAGCGATTATGGATGGAACAGACGTCGCTCTGAACGACTATAACGGTCCAATTACACGAAACCCTATACATCCGGTGGTGGAAGCCAAACATGTGCTGAATAGTATGTTAACGAGACCGGATCTGCAGGGAGCCTCGATGACAGCCATTCCACATGCGATAAGTCGTAAGGCTCTTGAGGTTATAGGTGCTGGATGTTTGGAGATTCCTCCACTGGCACAGGCCAAAGCAGTGGTCGGTGGATTGCAGGTACGTGCAGTGCACCATGTGCCTGTAGGTAGAATGAACGCAGTCCGGTTACGCAAACGAAGAAGCGCCGATCTATTAAGCCAAGTGATCTTGACTGATCATCTAACGGCGATCAAATGGATAACGGATACACTTGGTTCCCGTGGCGGACATTCCGATCTGGAGCGGGTACGTAGCCTGGCGAGGTGAGCATTTTGCAAGCATTCACAAAGGGCTTCCAGGCACCGCGCGATAGAGCATGAGGTGTGTTCATCTTTATCCTTTGATGGACGGCAGCTTGGAAAATATCTGTGCTCTAAAGTTATGGTGTTCGGAAGTTTGTAGGTTGAATGATGCAATATGCTGGAGGTGACAACATGAAAGCCCGTGTCGTTGGCGTTCGCCATCAGCGAACACTAAAAAGAGGTATGCGAGCAAGGCGAGGGCAATTGTTGAAGAAACAAACCACGAAGCAGGAAACGAATCGAGCGGTGTTCCAGCAGTCATGGCAATGCGGTGAACAAGCGGGGCGGCATGGCTCGGGGAATATGGATTCCATGGAGCAACAGGCACATCTTGCTTGGCGCGAATGCTGGCCTACTTTATCCGAGCGGTTGGATCATTATGAGGATGTTATGCAGGCAGGGAAGGCATTTATGCAGGGGTATTCCCGTTCGGCTGGACGGTCACTGAATATTGTACCTGTGCATCTTCATCGTACTGCGGCGGCTGTAGTCAGTGCCTGTAACGAAGAGGGCACGTTGGCACAAGTGATCGTACAACTCAAACGGCTTCCTCTGACAGAAATCGTTGTTGTATTGAACGGAACAACCGACCAAAGTCTGGAGCAGGTGCTTGCCCATTCAAGAGTGACCCTTGTCTATGAGCCGAATCGTGCAGGTCATGATGTTGGTCGTGCAATGGGTGCTAAGGTAACGACAGCAGAAACCGTTCTGTTTGTGGATGGGGATATGGTCATTCCTGCTGAGCAATTGGCGCCTTTTCTATATGCAGTTGATCGCGGAGACGATGTGGCACTCAACGATCTCTCCTCCTTATTGCCTGCATTCGCACGCCAAGATGAGGTTACTCGTATGAAGGCATATCTCAATCGCACATTGGGTAGAGCCGATCTTCAATCGAATTCTCTTACGGCTGTGCCCCATGCGTTATCTCGGCGTATGATTCAGGCAGTGAATCCGGAGTCTCTCGTTGTTCCGCCTAAAGCGCAAGCTCTGGCAATCCAACATGGATTAAGAGTAAGGGCACCTAGCCAGGTGGACGTCATTCGTTCCAATCGTCTTCGTTCCACCAATGTAGGTAGCGGCAATTCAGTTGCTAAACTCATTATTGGAGATCATCTTGAAGCGATTGCCGAATGGCTGAATGTAGTAGGTAAAGAGGTGCTGGAACCCACGTTATCCCGCAGTGAAGTGGCTTACAGGAGGAACACCTGATGACTTGTACGAGTATCATCATTCCAACCTATAACGGATTAGATCTATTGCAATCCTGCATTGCGTCGATCCGTCAATATACAGGTGAAAATACCCCTTACGAGATTGTCGTTGTGGATAACGGTTCTACAGATGGTACGGCCGCTTATTGCGCCAAGGAACGTCTAAGATTTGTCCGGTTGCCTGAAAATCGTGGATTCCCTGCTGCCTGCAATGCAGGGCTACGTGTAGCTATTGGAGATGAGCTTCTCCTTTTGAATAATGACGTTACGGTGACCTCTTGCTGGCTCGAAAATTTACGAACTGCGCTCTATAGTGATGAGCAGGTTGGAATTACTGGGCCTGTCACCAATTACGCCAGCGGAATTCAACAGGTTAAGGTGGATTTTCACAGCATGGAGCATTTTCAGGAGCTGGCGAGAGAGAACAATGTAAGCGACCCTGAGAAATGGATAGAGGTTAAACGGATCGTTGGGTTATGTATGCTTATTCGGAGACGCGTACTCGATTCCATTGGCTTGCTTGACGAGGCGTATTCGCCGGGACATTATGAGGATGATGATTATTGTTATCGCGCCCGGGTCAAGGGCTTTCGTTTACGGGTATGCGGCGATGTTCTCGTTCATCATCAAGGTAGTGCAAGTTTTCTGAAGACGGATCCGGATACATGGAAACAGTTACTGGAGCGTAATCGCTCTATTTTCATCAACAAATGGCAGGTCGATCCTCTTGAATATATTGAGACATCCGATGAAGGAGGCAACGTGAAATGAAAGGTGTTATTCTTGCTGGCGGAACAGGAACAAGACTGTACCCTCTGACGCGGCTGATCAACAAGCATCTGCTTCCAGTCGGTAAACATCCGATGATTGTATATGGAATCGACAGGCTCCGTCAGGCGGGGATTGAAGATATTTTGATCGTGATGGGCAAACAGTCGGCCGGTCTATATACCGATTTTTTGGGTGGCGGGGCAGAGCTGGGTGTTCGTTTGACTTATCGGATCCAGGAGAAAGCAGGCGGCATTGCAGAAGCTTTGGATTTGGCAAGGTCTTTTATCCTTCCGGGAGAACGATTTGTTGTGCTGTTGGGTGACAACTTGTTCAGTGATGATCTGAAACCTTATGTTGATCGCTATGTACAGCAACCTGAAGGAACAGCTCGTGTGTTGTTAAAGGGAGTGGATGACGCCAGACGGTATGGAGTACCGGAATTTGATCCCCAGCACCCAGAACGTATTACGCATATTGAGGAAAAACCAAGTCATCCAAAGACATCCTACTGTGTGACCGGAATTTATATGTACGATGATCATGTGTTCAACCTCATCGGTAGCATTGCACCTTCTGCCCGTGGAGAGCTTGAAATCACTGATGTAAATAATCATTATGCAGCGGCAGGTGGGCTGGAGTACGATATTTTGCAAAAATATTGGAGCGATGCTGGTACGTTTGAATCTCTACAGGAAGCGTCCGTTCGAATGAAAGGCCAACTGCCGTAAAATGATTTTCATATGCTGCTGTGCGGTGCCCTATGGAAGAGCAGATGATCCTGCGCCGATGCTGAGGAGCAGTGGCACTCCTAACGAAGATCAGGGGAGGAAATGCCGTGAAAGTAGCCAAACGCAACAGGCCCGCTGGAGCCTGGGTAACCGGCAAGTCCAGGGGTACCCATCCGGCAGCATTTCAGGGTCAAGGACATTGGAAAGGCACAGGAAATAGCAATTCTAATCGGCCACGTGTGGGTATGAGCAGCGCTTCAGGGCGAACTACAGTGATCCGAGCAGCGGAGACGCTGTTTCATGCGCAAGCAGGCGCTTCTCTTCACCATGGTGAACCTCGCGAACAGCGTGCGAGTGGAGAAGTCTCGGTAAGGAGCAGAGCCGCAAGTAAGCCCAAGAGCAAGGCTGGTGCGAGTGCTCGTTCAGGTGCCCCGTCCAAAATGCGGGGCACAAGCGTTGCGCTGCCAGGTCGCAGACGGGCTGCGCGCAAGCCCTCAGGCGCGCGGGCTGCAGCACGCACGCGCCATGGCTCACGGGCAAGCGCAGGGCGCAAGCCCGGAGCAGCGCCCGGCGGGCGAGCGATCGCCGCCCGCAACACCCAGCGCACGGCTTCGCGCCGTGCGCTTACGCCAGCACCGCAGGCCAGCACGCCAAGGGCGTTGCCTGCCAGCGGTGCTGGCGCCGCCCCGCAAGCGACACTCCCGCAGGGTGTCGCCGCCGCGGGGCGGGAAGGCGCTGCCCCAGGTATGGGCAGCGCACAGGGCTTGCCGCCAGCGCAGCACGCAGTGCATGCGGCGGCTGTGCCCGGCGGCTATGCCGAGGGCTACCGCGACGGTGTGTTCGCGGGCGGGGAGGCGCTGGTGGCGCAGCACATCCCGCCGGATCATATTCTGCCCGCCGTTGCGGCGGCAGATCTGATCGCGGCGGGATTCCGCCAATACGCGCCCAGCCTGGCGAGGCTGTCCAGCCCCCATGAGGTGGCTGAACAGCTTGTGGGCGCATTGGATGCCCAGCGCCCCCTTTCCGTCGTTCGCCTAGGCGATGGCGAACTGTTGGCCTTGGCAGCCGATACGGTGCTGCCCGCGGAGGAGGTGCAGGAACTCGCACCGTTTCTGCCTTATGCAGGGGTGCCACGTTCTACACCTGAGATTCGGGCTACGCTCGCCGAAGCCATTCAAGGTGCAGATTGTGTCGGGGTTCCGATCTCGCGGGCACCCACATTCCAAGGGTTGCTTTTTCCTGTCTTACGGCACTTTGGAATCGATTGGTCACGTCTGAAGCTGACTAGCTCCACCATCAATTACGGATTGCATCAGTCAGGTCTATTGCTGCCTGTTCTACATGGGCGGCGGGTATTGTTAATCGGCAGCAAGGCTCATGAACTGGGGGTACTGTTTCAATCTCATGGCATTCATGTTGTGGGGGTTATCGGTTCTGTGGAAGGATATGCAGATATTCCAAGGGTGATGCAGCAGACAGCAGAGACGGCTTTTGACATTGCACTCGTTGCTGCCGGAATTCCGGCCGTGATCATATGTCGCCGAATTGCAGGCGAACTTGGCAGAGTTGCGTTGGATTTTGGACATTTAGCTGACAAACTGGTTACAGGAGAGCTTCATCTCTAATGAATGCCGAGGGCAGAGCTATATCATCTGCGCTCGGCTCTCATTGAAGAGAAATGGAGGGGGAAGCATGAGGAGCAGTAGTCATACATCTGGTGGTTCAGGGAAACGTGCTGTTGGAATGACCGCAGCTACACGCAGTCTTGAATCGGAGCGTGTTACTTTACACTCGGTAAACAAACGTGTAGGGCAAAAGTCTAAGCGCAGACGAACTGGACGACGGGCAGCCAAAGGTGCAAAGTTATATAAGCAGGGTTATCGCAGAGGGTACGATCAAGGAGTAGCGCAGGGACAGAGCTCGTTCGGTCTTGTTTTTGAAGGGGTAAGTATCATTATCCCCACTTACAATCAACGTGATTATGTGTTGAAATGTATTGCGAGCATTGAAAAACATACACCAGCCCCCTACGAGATTATCGTTGTGGACAATGCCTCCAAAGATGGTACAGCACAAGCCTTGCTTCGCATTGGCGGTGTGGTCAGAGTGGCTGCGTTGGACGTGAACCGTGGATTTGCAGGCGGGGTAAACTATGGCTTGATGATGGCGCGAGGTAGACATATCGTCGTTCTGAACAATGATACCCTAGTCACACCAGGCTGGCTCGACAACATGATGGCATGTCTGGATAGTGATCCGAAGATCGGTGTGGTTGGGCCAGTAACGAACTACATCGGCGGTGATCAGCAGATCGAGGTTCCTTATCGTGAAGTGGCGGATATGTGGTCATTTGCGAGCCAGCATAATCGTCCGGATGCGAAGAAGCATCGGTTAACGGATCGACTGGTTGGGTTCTGCTGGCTGTTCACGCGTGAGTTATGGGAGCGTGTCGGTTATCTGGACGAAGGCTATGCTGTCGGCAACTTCGAGGATGATGATTGGATCATCCGTGTGAAGCTGGCTGGATATGAGCTTGCGGTAGCTGGGGATGCTTTCATCCATCATTTCGGAAGTGTGAGCATGAAGGCGTTAGGTGAGCAGAATTACGTGGTGGTCAACGAAGGGAACGAGCAGTTTTTTTCAAAAAAATGGGGAGATCCTCATGCGCTTGTTACAGAAACAAACCAACTTGCACTTCGTGGAATGCCTTCCACCGTCTCGGTGAACAAGCAACAGGTAGATCCAAGACAACGCATATCCACTCAGGGAAGCGCAGATCTTACATTATCATTCAGACGCAGCAGTGAGTTCTATCCAGAGGGCTCATTCATATCGGATGCAAAAGGAGAGGTCTACACCTTGGTTGGTGGACAGCGTCGCAAATTAAATATCCCTGTACCACGCGGTATTTCACCCGTTCAGATTGCCAAACCTGAACTGCTCAGCATTCCTGTGGGAGAGGCGGTGGAATCAACGAGCGAAGTACAGGCATGGCCGCTGGAATTTCATCAGGTGCAGGGCTCATCCATGGAGGGCTCACAAAAGGTTTGGCCGGAAGGAACGATTGTTGCAGCAGCAGATGCACCGGAGATCTGTTACCAGATTAGCGGGGGCAAACGCAGAAGGTTTGTAACGACTTATGTATCCGAGCGCTGGGGCGTACATTCTGCGCATGTTGTGCACATGCCTGTAGAGCAATTACGCTTGATCGAAGAAAGCTGGCCTATTATTGCCCCACCGCAGCTCTTGAACGAAGATTTGTAATGATTGGAGCAGCGTTCGTGAGGCTTAGGGTTCGCTTGATGTGGAATGAAGTGTTGTGGCACGACGATCAAATTACGCCGCCTTCATTCCACATTCAATGATTACATACGGTGTGGGAAGGGAACGCTTCAGCCCCCATCCATGCGAAAAATAACCAATGTGCCATTCAAGACCTCTTCCCATCTGCGGTGACTGCTTCTGATGAAGACAGCTATCATAGATGGGAAGGGGCTTTTTTGTATGACCAGACTAATTCGTAGTGACGGGTTAGCCTTTGCTGATGATTGTTTTGTTTTGTATGTGCATAACGCGCAACAGATGGTTCAATGCATGCAAGCTTGCGAGAAATATTCCTCTAGGAGTGCAACATGTCCTATTTCCCCAGAAGCCTGTGAAGCCGCCTTATATAAGCGGATAAGAGTAGCCTTTCTTTTTTAATTGAGCCCCAAATTAAATTTTTAAATTTAATCTTTCTATCCGGTTATAGGTTTATTCTATTAGCAGATGGATTGACGCCTGATAGGCACGGGAGTACATTTATAGCCATAATTCTTATTTAACAGATAGGAATTAATGGTCTGGGATAGTAACCCCTGATCATAATCTTGAATCCAATCAGGAGGTATGTCGATGTCTTCTTCATCCAAAAAAGTAGTGCTCTGGAGCAAAACAGGTTGTCATTTTTGCGGGGAGGTCAAGGCATTTTTGACCGAGCGAAACCAGCCTTTTGAGAACATTGAAGTACAAGGCAACGACGTATTGAGAGATGTATTGGAAGCCAAGTATGGTATCCGTCATGTACCTGTGATTGAGGTAGGCAAAGACGGCAAGTATGAAGCCTTGCTAGAGGCGGATTTGGAAAAACTGGTAGAGCTTCTTGAACGCCAGGACGAAGCGGCAGCCGTTTAAGAGGTTGTTCAAAAAGTCCCCTTTTCTCGGTACTGAAAACCGACCTTTTTGAACACGCACTTTAAGTTGGATCGTAATAGATCTTTTTGTAAAAGCAAACTTTCCCGGCTGCGATGGGCTGTTATCACGGCATAGGGTAGTCGGGAGAGTTAATTTTGACCTATACATGACTAAGGTAAAGTGTTCCTTTGGATTATCCAATGCACATATAGAAAAGTTCTATAAGAAACATAGTTGACCCATTAGCAGGGCAGTGATAAGATTTGTGAAATTAAAACAAACCAAACTCATAGGAATAGTTAACTTTTATTGTTTTCTCAAATTGTTGAATAGTCGGAAAGCCTGAGAGAACAGCGTTTGGGATGGTTGCTCTGCGAACGTGGGTCATTATCAATAACTTCTAGGTTAACGAATATAAGTGGTTATCCCATCATTTACTCAGAGAGAGGCGGAAGCGGATATGACGGCAAAACGTAGTTTGAAATTTGGAGCGATTGTACACGGGGTTGGAGGTAGCATGACCACTTGGAGACATCCAGATGTACAGGCGGATGCAAGTGTGAGCTTTGATTTTTATAAACGCCAAACGTTAAAAGCAGAAGAAGGCAAGTTCGATCTGGTATTCATAGCAGACGGTCTGTACATTACAGAGAAATCCATTCCCCATTTTCTAAATCGATTTGAACCAATTAGCATTCTGTCTGCGCTGGCTGCAATCACGTCCAAAATTGGTCTGGTTGGAACCCTATCGACTTCATATAGTGATCCTTTCACGGTTGCTAGACAGTTCGGTTCTCTGGATCTCATCAGTGATGGCCGTGCTGGTTGGAATGTTGTAACTTCTCCGCTGGAAGGCTCCGCCAAAAACTATAGTAAAAGCAATCATCCAACCCATCCCGAGCGTTACCGGATTGCTACAGAATATTTGCAGGTGACTAAAGGGCTGTGGGATTCATGGGAAGATGATGCATTTGTAAGGGATAAAGAAAGTGGCGTATTCTTCGACTCATCCAAGCTGCATACGCTCAATCATGAGGGCGAGTTCTTCTCCGTTCAAGGTCCACTCAATATTGCCCGTTCACGTCAAGGTCAACCGGTCATTTTCCAAGCAGGTTCTTCCGAGGATGGTAAGACACTAGCGGCACAAGAGGCGGATGCAGTCTTCACTGGGCATGATACGATCGAAGAGGCTCAAGCATTCTATAAGGATGTCAAAACTCGCGCTGCTTCCTATGGTCGCAAACCAGAAGATATCGTGATCCTTCCGGGAATTAATCCTATTGTGGGACGTACTGAGGAAGAAGCGGAGCGTAAATATGAGGAAATTGCAAATCTAGTGACAATTGAGAAAGCACTTGATTACTTAGGTCGTTTCTTCGAGCATCATGACTTCTCCCAATATCCACTCGACGAACCATTCCCTGAGCTGCATGGCATTGGAAGCAACAGTTTCCGTAGCGGCACAGATAAAATTAAGCAGAATGCCAAAGAGCAAGGGCTTACCTTGCGCGAAGTAGCATTGCGAGCAGCAACACCTAAGAGCAAGTTTATTGGAACACCTGAACAGGTGGCAGACAAAGTGCAAGAATGGTTCGAAGCCGAAGCGGCAGATGGTTTCATTATCGCTTCTGAGCTACCAAGCGGACTGTCTGATTTCGTAGAACTTGTTGTCCCAATCCTGCAAGAGCGTGGTCTCTATCGTACGGAATATGAGCATGATACATTACGAGGCAATCTGGGCGTGCAGATTCCAGCTAATCGGTACACTGTAGCCCGCCAACAAGCCGAACCACAACAAGCATAATTAGAGGAAGTTCAAAAAGTACGCTTTTGATTACGAAGGATGCCTGACGGCATCATCAGCGTCGAATATGGGATTCAGCCGAAATGTCCGTTGCTCACGTAGTTTTGCCTACGTTCCGCTACTCCATTTCTAGCTTCATCCCATCTTCTAGGTACTGAAAACCGTCCTTTTTGAACATGTATTTGAAGAGGAAGTTCAAAAAGTTCGCTTTTGATTACGAAGGATGCCTTGCGGCATCATCAGCGTCGAATATGGGATTCAGCCGAAATGTCCGTTGCTCACGTAGTTGCCTACGCTCCGCTACTCCATTTCTAGCTTCATCCCATCTTCTAGGTACTGAAAACCGCTCTTTTTGAACATGTATTTGAAGAGGTAGTTCAAAAAGTTCGCTTTTGATTACGAAGGATGCCTTGCGGCATCATCAGCGTCGAATATGGGATTCAGCCGAAATGTCCGTTGCTCACGTAGGTTTGCCTACGCTCCGCTACTCCATTTCTATCTTCATCCCATCTTCTAGGTACTGAAAACCGTCCTTTCTGAACATGTATTTGAAGAGGAAGTTCAAAAAGTTCGTTTTTGATTACGCGGCATGCCGATAGGTCATTTTTTTACGAATTAAAACCAAGTTATCTTATAGGTTATATTGATTAATGATTCAATGACACCTGTATACACAGAGGGGGAAGCGA
This sequence comes from Paenibacillus sp. DCT19, assembly GCF_003268635.1. Taxonomy (NCBI): domain Bacteria; kingdom Bacillati; phylum Bacillota; class Bacilli; order Caryophanales; family Paenibacillaceae; genus Paenibacillus; species Paenibacillus sp. DCT19. Next base: position 5,295,972 of record NZ_CP029639.1, on the reverse strand, counting down.
TATGAGCAGGTCTATTCGATGGATGAAATATATGGCTTTGGCAGCAGCACTAATACTGGTATTATCCGGATGTGGAGCTGGCAGCACATCAGACGGAGCTGCTCAAGCTTCGGGTGGTAAGCAGTCTGCACCAGCAGAAGGCGGCAATCTGACGTATGCACTTGCGACATCTCCTGACACGCTTGATCCTCATCGAAGCGGATTAGCGGTAACGGTACGTGCAATTCGGACGATCTATGACAACCTGGTGGTTCAACTACCAGATGGCTCCATTAAGCCTTGGTTAGCCAAAGAGTGGAGTGTATCGGACGACGGCACAAGTTACACGTTCAAGCTACGGGATGACGTGAAATTCCATGACGGCACGCCGTTTAATGCAGAAGCGGTCAAGTATAATTTGGATCGCGTTATCGATCCAGCTACCAAAGCTGCCAATTCTCTAGCCCTCATTAGACCGTATAGCTCCTCTGAGGTCATTGATGAATACACAATTAAAGTTAATTTGGCACAGCCATCACAGGCATTCCTCGGCAACCTAAGTCAAGCGTTGCTTGGCATTGTGTCTCCAACTGCTGCGAAGAAATATGGAGATCAATTGGGGAAAAACCCGGTAGGTACCGGGCCTTACACGTTTGTAAAATGGGATGAAAATGCGGATATTGTTGTTGCCAAAAATAAAGATTATGCCTGGGCACCTGAGACCGTAGAAAATCAGGCTGCGCCTCACCTAGATACAATTACCTTCAAAATTGTACCTGAAGAAGCCACGCGTATCGGAAGTGTACAAAGTGGTCAGGTGCTCGCAGCCGAGACGGTTCCACCGCAAAATATTGCGGCGCTGAAGGGTGATCCGAATCAGCAGCTGTTGCAGGCGAATACTGTGGGACTGCCTTACACCCTCTTTTTCAACCTACGCAAAGCCCCTTGGGATAATGTGAAAGTTCGTCAGGCCGTTCAATCTGCCGTGGATGTGGAGACCATCGTCAAAACGCTGTATCTAGGCAATTACGAACGTGCATGGTCTGCGCTATCTCCAGGAATTTTGGGTTACGATGCTTCGTTAGAAGGCAGCATTAATCCGGACATCAACAAGGCGAATCAATTGCTGGATGAAGAGGGATGGGTTAAAGGAACGGACGGAATTCGTGCTAAGGATGGGAAGAAGCTGACACTTCGTTATGTAGATGGCTCTCCTAACCGGGAAAAACGCAATGATATCGCGGCTATTATTCAACAACAGTTGAAACAGGTGGGCATTGCGGTTGAGGTTGAGATTACAAAAGATATTGCCACTGTCATATATCAGAACTGGGATTATGATCTATACGGTAATAGTCAGGTCAATTCTGATCCTAATGCCTTGTATGCCTTCTATCATACGAGTGCAGAAGGGGAGCGTCCAACGTTGTCTGGTCTGGCAGATCCTGAAATTGACAAACTGTTGGAGCAAGGCGCGGTGGAGACCGATCCGGACAAACGGGTGGAAATCTACCATCAGGTTCAGCAATATTTGATTGATCAGGCTGTCATTTTGCCAATCTACGTCTTCCCTTATACTGTCGCTGCATCCAAGACCGTTCAAGGTGTGAAGTTCGATGCACTTGGATACCCTTTGTTCAACGATGTAACCATTCAGCCATAACATGTTCAGCATTTTACGTAGTTAGGAAGGAGACGACCCGGTATGGTTCAAACGGTACTGACACGGCTAGCAACATCACTTTTCGTTATTTTCGGAGCTTCGGTGCTGGTATACTGCATCATGTATCTTCTGCCGGGTGATCCGGTTCTGCTGATGTTAGACCCATCCTCTGCTACACCGGAGATGATCCAGAACTTGCGGGTTCAGCTAGGTCTGGATCAGCCGTTTTACATCCAGTTCGCACACTATTTTGGCGATATGCTTCGTGGGGATTTTGGTAAATCCATGATTAATTCTGACCCGGTGCTGCCTAAAATCTTGGAGCATTTCCCTGCAACACTGGCACTGACGGCGCTTAGTTCCCTGATTGCCATCACGATTGGCATTACTCTAGGTGTGTTGTCAGCCATTCATCGTAATGGAGTAATTGACTTTATTGCTCGCCTTGTGGGATTATTCGGGATTTCGATGCCTACCTTCTGGACGGGAATTCTGCTCATTCTTTTGTTCTCCGTGCAGCTTGGTTGGTTTCCGGCGATGGGTTCAGATGGATTCAGTTCACTGGTGCTGCCTGCGGCAACACTAGGTTTAGTGGGTGCAGGATTTATCGTGCGAATGGTACGTAACAGTATGCTGGAAGTGATCAATGAACCGTTTATCGTGGCATTGCGAGCCAAGGGGCTCTCGGAACGGGTCATTATGTATGGTCATGCACTACGAAATGCATTGATCCCAGCTGTAACGGTTATCGGTATGCTTATTGGTGATTTACTTGCAGGGACTGTTGTCGTGGAGACAGTCTTCTCCAGACAAGGAATTGGCCGAATTATTGCAGATGCCCTTATGTCTAAAGACTTGCCGGTGGTGCAAGGTGTCGTATTTTTTACAGCGATCATCTATGTGGTGTTGAACTTGCTCGTGGACATATCATATGCGTACATCGATCCAAGAGTAAGACGTGCAGTGCGAGCTTAATCGGGAGGAGGAATCTTCATGAGCATGAAACCATTGGTTGGTGACAAAAAAGCATGGTTGGGGCGTAGAGGACGTATTCGCTTATGGAATCGCCATTCATGGCAAGCACGCTTCTCGCTCGCCATCTCGCGATCATTCTTCTATGCTGCCTTACTGATTGTGGTATTTACGATTGCTTGTGCCATTGTACCGGGCTGGATTGCACCTTATTCGCCAACGGAGATGTTGACTGATGCCATCCTTCAGGCTCCCTCTTGGGCTCACCTGTTTGGAACGGATTATTTTGGCAGAGATATTTTTAGCGTGGTTGTGTACGGTAGCCGAGATTCGTTGTTGATTGGTTTCGCTTCTGTTCTCGTAGGCGGTCTTGCAGGCAGCGCGCTTGGGATTATATCCGGTTATATCGGTGGTATTGTAGATTCAATCATCATGCGTGCAGTGGATATATTGATGGCTGTTCCTGGTGTGCTGCTTGCTTTGTCTGTGGCGGCCGCTCTTGGGCCAGGACTGCTAAACATTGCTTTGGCGGTTGCGGTAGCTTCCATTCCGGGTTATGCACGGGTTATGCGTGGGCAGGTTATGTCTGTCAAAGGACTTCCCTTTATTACCGCAACACGCTCGCTCGGTGGTTCCAATACACGTATTTTCTGGCGTCATGTGCTTCCGCATTCCTTATCACCGTTGTTGGTTATGGCAACGCTCGGGGTGGGAACGTCCATTTTGACCGGATCTGGGCTTAGCTTCTTAGGCCTCGGGGTGTTGAAGGAAATCCCTGATTGGGGAGCGTTACTCTCCCAAGGAAGAGGTTATCTGACGGTGGCTTGGTGGATCTGTACTTTCCCAGGGCTGGCAATTACGTTGTTTGTACTGGCGGTTAATCTGATTGGAGACGATATCCGTGATCGACTTGATCCCAAAGTAAATGGGGCGGCGTAGACCCTAACGTTATTCTATCTTTTTGATACCAAAGACTACAGGGAATTGAACATGCATTATATAAGTGCGTATTCAAAAATGTCGGTGGGACTTTTTGAACAACATCCATAAGGAGGAATTATTAATGTCACATGTCGTTATTATTGCAGGTTCTCCGTCCAAACTCTCACGTTTGACGGGGCTAATTGACTACAGTGTAAGCCAGCTAAGCGAGGCAGGAGTTACCGTTGAAGTTATTCATGTAGCAGACCTACCTGCCGAAGATTTGGTGCAGGCTCGATTTGATAGCACGTTCATTCGGGATGCTCTAGCGGTAGTTGAAGCGGCAGACGCAGTAATCGTGGCTACCCCGGTCTATAAGGCTGCATACTCAGGCGTATTGAAGTTGTTCCTGGATCTTATTCCTCAAGAAGGACTACGAGACAAGGTGTCGCTTCCACTAGTGATTGGTGGGTCTATTGCACATCTGCTTGCGATTGATTATGCGTTGAAGCCTGTACTGACAGCTCTTGGAGGTAGACATATCCTTGGTGGAGTGTACGCAGTCGATCAAGGTATCGAACGGTTGGACGGAGATAAGTATGTATTATCGGCCGAGATTACAACACGTTTGGATCGGTCACTCGAAGAATTAAGATTGACACTGGAAAAGGATGGTATTACGATAGCCTAAAACCAAGTAATTAGATCGGTAAAATAAAATAAAATTTAAAGGTCAACTGATTGGAGCAAAGCGTCAGTGACGTGGATACGGAGGCACTTATGAATATCGAAAATATTGAAGCGTTTGTATACATTAATCATTACGGAAGCTTCAATAAGGCTGCCGAAGTACTCTTTTTGTCCCAGCCTTCCGTGACCGCACGTATCCAGTCGCTTGAACGTGAACTCGGATGCAAGTTGTTTGACCGATTGGGCAAGCAGATTGTGCTAACGGAGGAGGGGCGTAAATTCCTCCCTTATGCACAGCAGGTGCTGCAAGTGATTCAGAAGGGCAGACAGAAAATCCAACAACGCCGGACTACGCCTGATGCGCTGCGCCTCGGGAGCACTGTTTCTGTCTCGAATTATGTTATACCGGATTTCCTGCCCAAGATTAAGGAAGCCTACCCGGAAGTCAGCATTAAATTAACGACAGCTCCGACCGACCAGTTGGTCGCCAAGTTATTGAATCAAGAGATTGATCTCGCTTTTGTACGTAAGGTCATGCATCCGGCAATTCGGACAGTCGCTTTTTATGAAGATCCGATCCAGTTGTATGTGTATAAAGGGCATCCGTTTATTGAACGTGGGCATGTCAGCATGGAGGCGATTCGAGACGAGAGGTTGGTCTTCTTCGAATGCGGATCACTGGACTGGCTACGTATTCACAGAGCCTTTGACTCACTGGAACATCCGCCGGATATTACATATCATGTAGATCATTCGGAAACGGCGAAGAAACTCGTTATGCAGGGCGCAGGAATTGCCTTTTTGCCTGCACTCACGGTGCAGAAGGAAGTGGAAGAGCAACAACTGTTTCCTATTCAGGTACACGAGGTTGCCGGGGTCTCCTTGCAGATTAGTGTCGTTACGTTAAAAGAAGAACATTCTCCGTTTGCAGAGCCTTTTGGGGAGCTGCTGCGGCAGCTATAGCATGTTGGATATTCGTACTGCGAATCATATGTTTGAACTCGAATGATTAATTTAGGGGGAACTTCACATGGGCATTCGTATTGGGATATTGGATCAGACTCCAATCTATGAATGGGAGAAGCCAGCGGATGCATTTCGGCATACGGTTGAGCTTGCTCAGCGAGCGGAAGCGCTTGGATTTCATCGTTTCTGGGTATCAGAGCATCATGATTCAGAGCATGTGGCAGGCTCTTCACCAGAAATACTCATTGCTCATCTGATTAATCACACGAAACGGATTCGCTTGGGCTCCGGAGGTGTAATGCTTCAGCATTACAGCCCTTATAAAGTGGCCGAGAATTTCAATATCCTTGCGGCACTCGGAGAGGGAAGAATTGATCTGGGTATTGGGCGTGCACCAGGAGGACTGCCCCGCTCGACCCAAGCGCTGCAACAAGGTATCCAAGAGGCAGCCTCGCTTAAAGAGAAGATTGCTCAAGTAAGGAAGTTTATTCATAACGAGCCTGAACAAGATTCGTCCCATCCTTTAGCTGGATTGAAAGCTTCACCTGTATCCGAAATTCCAGCCGAGCTGTATGTACTCGGGGCAAGCCCGGACAGTGCTGGTATGGCAGCAGAGCTTGGATTGCCCTATGTGTTCTCCCTGTTTATCAACAGTAATCAAGAGGTGGCTCAAGAAGCCTTGCGAATCTATCGTGAACAATTTGACCGTTCTACAGGTCGTGAGCCATATGCGGCACTTGCGCTGTCGTTAATTGTGGCAGAGAGTGAGCAAGAAGCCGAGGAGCTAATCGGAGAGCATAGACCGATCAAGATTTTTTTGGAAAGTGGTAAAACGCTGACGGTACTTTCAGAGGAACAGGTAGCTGAATTTGCTAAACAAACGAATGAATCCTATCGAACCGAAGTGCTAGAACCAAGCGTGACCCGAGGTACGAAGGAATCTGTGGGGAAAGCGCTGCGTGATTTTCAGCAAAAATTTGCTGTGGATGAGCTGATTATAACGACCTCCACGCGTGATTTTGCGAAACGAATCCGTTCGTTTGAATTGCTGCGAGAAGCTCTGGAGGAGCACGGATTAATTGAAGATGTGGAAGCCGTAAATGTTGCGGAATCCGTGATATAGCTAGGGTGTGTTTTCAGACACGTCCTAATCATTACAGAATTCGTACACGATCATGGAGAGAGGGAGCGATGACATGAGTGATCTGAAACTGTCGGAACAGCGTGAAGGGCATGAATTACAGCAAGTGGAGCCAGAGCCTCATCTCAATCACAAGCCAGCAACTCCTACAGAACAGGATGAAGCATTGGCTGCTCGCTTGATTGAAATCCGGCGTCAGCTTCACCGTAATCCGGAATTATCCGGAGAGGAATTCGAAACGACCGCAGCCATTCGAGGCTGGTTGGAAGAAGAGGGCGTAATCGTTGCGACGGATTATAAGCTGCGTACTGGATTGATCGCAGAGATCGGACAGGGAGATGGCCCGATTGTTGCTCTGCGTGCGGACATTGATGCTCTGCCCTTACAAGAAGAGACGAAACTTGAATACGCATCCCAGATTGATGGCAAAGCCCATGCCTGCGGTCACGATGCGCATACGGCTATTCTCATCGGGGCTGCACGGCTGCTCAAACAGCGTGAAGCCCAGCTTCAGGGCAAGGTGAGGCTTGTATTCCAGCCTTCTGAAGAGAAGGCAACAGGTGCAAGACAAGTCATTCAAAGTGGTGCGCTCACCAACGTTGGTGCCATATTTGGCTTGCATAACAAACCGGATCTGCAGGTAGGTACAGTGGGCATCCGCGAAGGAGCACTTATGGCGTCAGCAGATGGGTTTGTCGTCAAAGTGGAAGGTGTTGGCACTCATGCGGCAGTTCCTGAAGCGGGCATTGATCCAATCGTAGTCGCTTCCCACATCGTCACAGCGCTGCAAGCAATCGTAAGTCGAAATGTTGGTGCGCAGGAAAGTGCTGTAGTCAGTGTAACTAAAATCCACAGTGGAACTGCATGGAATGTCATTCCTGATGAAGCGATTCTGGATGGAACGGTGCGTACTTTTGATGAGAAGGTACGGGCGCGGATTCGGGAACGCTTCAATCAGGTCGTCTCAGGTGTAGCGGCGGCTTATGGTACACGTGCGTCAGTACGCTGGATACAAGGCCCACCGGCAGTGGTGAATGATGCCTCGTTAGCCGCTGAAGCAGAACGGGTGGCTGAGCATATCGGATTGAAAAGCGTTAAACCATTGCCGTCTCCGGCAGGTGAGGATTTTGCTTTTTACCAAAAAGAAGTTCCGGGGCTATTTCTCTTCCTTGGCACATCCGGACGCCATGAATGGCACCACCCTGCATTCGATCTCGATGAAAGAGCACTCCCGCTTGGGGCACATCTCTTGGCAGCCCTTGCGGAACAGGCTCTTGAGAACCTACAGGCACAACAGCCAGCGGCTGACTAATTGCTTGAAGATTGGAATAGCACGAAATGTCAGAAAACAGATGGCAATAGAGTAGCTGACAAAGGATAGATTTTAAAGAACAGCTACCAAAGAATAAATGCTAAAAAGAAAGACGTTGCAGGCAAATTTGTCTTTTTTTCGGTGTAGAGAATCTGCCTGCTTACTGTACGTTTCTTTGCAAATGATCATGCCAAAAGGCTTTATGGACTAAGGGTTCCCATAAAGCCTTTTTGTGTTACTCGACTATCGCACCGCGTGATCCTTATGATTATTTCAAAGTATTAATTCGCAATATAACTTTGAAATATAACTCCTTAGCTTGAACCATCCAATTTCTTAATCACGACGTCCCCACTTGCATGCGCAGTGACCTGCCCGTCTGCCTGCTCAATGAGCAAACGTCCATGGCTGTCGACCCCTAGGCATTGTCCTTCGATCCATTCGCTTTTCTTGCGATCAACCATGAATTGAATCTCTTTTCCAAAGTTAAACATGCGTTCCTGATACAGCGGGATCAGTGGCTCGAATCCATCCATAATCCAGGATTGATGATAGTCCACTAGGCTCTGCACGAGCTGCTCTGCGATTACGTCAGGGCGAACCTCGGCGAATTCGGATAAACATATGGTGGAGTAAGGCACATGTTCTGGTCGATACGCCATATTAATACCGATTCCGATGTAAATAGCGGATTGATCAGCTTCAACGAGCGTACCAGATAGTTTAGCTCCGTTAATAAGGATGTCATTGGGCCATTTGATCTGCAGACGCTGATTGGCTGTAAGATACGGCTCAATGACATTATGAATTGCAAGTCCTGCCATCAAAGCGATGGTTGGTCGAAGAGCCGGATTGGCTGATAGCGGCCAAACGGTGGTAAGTGCCAGATTCCCCGAAGGTGTCTGCCACACCCGTCCGTATTGTCCTTTACCTGCAGTCTGATTCTGGGACATAACGGCAAAGCCTGGAGATTTACCGCTCTGGATCAGTCGCTTGGCTTCTATATTGGTGCTATCAATTGTGTCGTATTGTAATATATCCATGGAAGATCCCCCAATCATGTCTGATGCAACGCACCTGAACTAACGATTGAATTATAACATGAACCTATTCTCGGACAAGAGAATTCCCGCTTTTTTACATCCTTATGATTGAAGTAAACCTTAGCCATAGGCTGCCAATAGAAAAATGGATTGTTGTATAACGGATAGAGCTCTTTTCTCTAAAATGGAAATATTTGTTGACGATCTGAAATCGCTATGCTATATTTTTCTCGTCTACTAATCGTAATAATTACGATTAATGTCGAATGGAGGAAAATTAGCTCACCTTTATATTCTGAGGATAAGAATAGGAGTAATCGCTGCGATGAAACAGGAGATCGAGTTTATCAAATTTAATCCGACCCAGAACATGACGATTCTGGTTCAGACGAATCATCCAGCCGAGAGCTACCCACACATTGCATCCCAACTAATGTCGTATGAACATGTGTACGCTGAACAGGTGGGATTCATTGAGAGATCCATGCAGCAGGGAGCCGTTGCACATTTACAGATGGCGGGAGGAGAGTTCTGTGGCAATGCCTGTATGGCACTCGCTGCACATATCGCAGCAGAAGCTAAGTTGGAACAACATGATCAGATGCACGTTGTGCTTACGGCTTCCGGAACAGAGCAATTAATCGTGTGTCATGTGAAAAGGCAAACCAGCGGATATGACTGCCAGGTGTCTATGCCAATCCCTGAGCAGATTGAGCAACGATCCATTAAGTATGAAGGTATGGATCTAGATATCATCATCGTGCGCTACCAAGAATTTATCCATATTGTGATTGAAGTTGAAGAATTCGATGAGACGATGAAGAGAAGGGCTCAAGCCTTGGCTCGCTTACTTGGGCTAACGATGGGGATAAGCTGATCGGTATTATGTTATATAAATCGTCGTCAGCAGAGCTAGCTCCACTCATCTATGTACCTCAATTGGATAGTCTGATCTGGGAAAGAGGATGTGGTTCAGGTACAGCCTCCCTAGGAGCATACCTTGCATGGAGCCAGCAACGGGAAATATCTCAATATATCAAGCAGCCTGGTGGTGCCATTAAGGTGGTAGCCAAGTGGCATGAAGCAGAGCTTGAGAGTATTACCATTGAGGGAACTGTGGGCATTGTGGCACAAGGCAGAGCATTTATCGATGACCCAGCAAGTGCACTTTTACAGACACATCACACGTAACACGATGACAAGATGTAGGGGGATAAGAAATGGTCACATTGGTTCATTTTCAGACCTGTTTGCGTGAATACGCGATGAAATTCAATGAGCTGGGAAGCAAATATGATCATACGCTGCATCATAGTTCAGAGCTTGAAGCGCTGATCGATCATTATTCCAAATTCGTGACAGATCCGGAGAACAAGGCAGCCTGGGAACAGCTTGCAGAACAAGAGCTGGACAGCCTTCATCCTCTCGTGGAGGAACTAAGGCAGCAATCAGCCTACTGTGTAGCCATTATGGAGAAGTATCGTGCATTACGATTGCAGCGTGGTGACGTGCAGATCGCGGATTATTTCAAGAACATCGAAGAATGCATTGATAAAGAGTTTGGCAGCTTCCACGTCACATCTCAGTCCAAGGTATTGCTGGTAGGTTCGGGTTCATTTCCGATGACTCCCTTGTATATCGCCAAGCGAACAGGAGCCGAGGTCGTGGGAATCGATATCGACGAAGAGGCGATTACGTTAGGACAGAAGGTTGTGGAGATTCTGGGAGCTGGCTTGAACATTCGTCTGGAACGCATACTGCTCGAACAGCTGGACTACACCCGGGAAGCAACACATATTATTTTCAGCTCTACAGTAGCGAATAAGTATGATCTGCTCGATCAATTGCATGACCTGACGAATGATCATGTCGTTGTAGCGATGAGATATGGCGACCAATTAAAATCTCTATTCAATTATCCTATGAGGGAAACGGACAGTCAGAAATGGAAGCTTGCAGACACGGTATTACGTCCTGATGATGTGTTCGATATTGCCCTATATCAAAAAGCGTAGTTGTTACAACCACCTTTCACGAAAACGATTAAACCTGAACAGAGGTTGATCTTGCTTCATTAGAGCTAGGAGCTAAGAGCTAAGAGCTAAGCTGATTCCAATCTGCAGGTATTATTTTGAACATAAGGAGGCTTATATGGACGGTTTTCAGCGAATTCTGATATCCGGAACAGGGCCTGTATCCATTCAGCTTGCCGTACTGTTCCAAACGTATCTCAACTGCTCCATCGGAATTGTGGGCAGAGAGTCCGTGCGATCGACATCGATATTTGCAGCACTGGAACAGAACGATCAACGCATCCAAGCAAGTATCCAAAATGAACAGCATCAACCGCTCGCCGGTGAATGCACCGTCGATCAGATGTTTCATGGCTACGATACCATTGAGGGTGAATGGGATACGCTGATTTTGGCTGTCACAGCAGATGCTTACATCGACGTATTGCGGGAAATGAAGGAACACTTCGTCAAACAAGTGAAATGTATCATTTTGGTATCCCCTACTTTTGGTTCCAATCGTCTGGTAAGCCAGTATATGAAACAGAGAAATGCGACTCCGGAAGTGATTAGCTTCTCTACGTATCTAGGAGATACCCGCTGGATGCACGAGCAACCGTCCAATCATGTCATTACGACAGGAGTGAAGCGGAAGGTTTATATCGGTTCCACCCGATCTGCTTCTGACAATGTACACAACCTGTGCCGGTTGTACGAGCGAATAGGCATTCACATGGAGGTCATGGTAACCCCGCTGGAGGCGGAAACGAGAAATATATCTTTGTATGTGCACCCTGCACTGTTCATGAATGACTTCTCGCTTGAGGCGATCTTTGGGGAGTCGGATATCCAAACGTATGTGTACAAAATATATCCAGAAGGCCCAGTTACCCAATATTTGATTCGGGATCTGCGGGCTCAGTGGCAAGAGATTATGCAAATTACAGACAAACTCCATATTCAGGGGATCAACCTGCTGCAATTCATGACCGATGACAATTATCCTGTACGATTAGAGAGTTTATCCCGCCACGATATCGTGAATTTTAATCAATTGCAACCCATACATCAAGAGTATTTATTGTACATACGATACACCTCATTATTGATTGATCCTTTTTCTAAGCCAAGTTCAGAAGGAACCTATTTTGACTTTTCGGCCGTGCCCTTTCGGAAAATGTTTGTAAATCATGAGGGGATGTGGATATTCCACGGATGCCCAAAGAAGATTATTATCGCATCAAAATTATCCAGGGTATCGCAAGACATTTGGACGTAAGCTGTCCGACGATTGATCAATTTATTGCTACATATGAGGCGAAGCTTCAGCAAGTAGCTCAAGCTCATCGTGGTCAGCGCTTATCCGATGCCTTTGTAATTCAATCCTTTGCTGAGGACATTGAGATGATCTGCCAAGGACTTGCAAACCACAGGGATGCGATATATCGCGATGTATAGCCTTGCTTTCAAAGAGTCCGCTGTATTGTTACGAAGCATGCCGGCTGGCATGAATGCGCACATGAATCAAACTGATTTTGGATCCATATCTAGTTCTGATTAAAGCAACTAAAGCTATTGTGATATGGATTCGCACATTTTTATTTTTATCATCAGGGGGAAATATTGTGAAGAAGAGTAGTCCGTTCATTTATATGTTGATGCTGGTATCTGTTCTGGTTCTTATTGCTGGTTGCGGGCAACCCAATGAGGCTTCGACAGAGCCTGCTAACCTTGAAGTCCAAAGTGAATTAATCTATGCGTCAGCCAAAGATATTAACGATATGAACCCTCACCTATATACAGGCTCGATGCCTGCCCAAGGGATGGTATACGAGTCTCTAGTGGAGAACACACCGGACGGAATTAAGCCATTGTTGGCTGAATCTTGGGATATCTCAGCGGATGGGAAGAACTATACATTTCATTTGCGCCAAGGGGTGAAGTTTCATGATGGTGAGCCCTTTAACGCAGAGGCCGTGAAACAGAACATTGAAGCCGTACAGGCCAACGCTGAAAAACATGCCTGGATTAAATTGTCCACCAAAATTACGAGTGTGGAAGTCATTGATGAGCACACCGTGGTCTTGACACTATCAGATGCCTATTATCCAGCAATGGTCGAATTGTCTATGACACGACCATATGTGTTCATTTCACCGAAGGATTTTATTGACGGTGGAACCAAAGACGGCGTAAGCGGACACCATGGCACAGGGCCATACAAGCTTACTGCACATAAGGTTGAAGAGAGCGCTACCTTTGAAGCCAATGAAGAATACTGGGCAGGAGCACCCCAAATTAAGAAAATCACGTCTAAGGTGCTTCCGGCAGGAGAAACCACATTTTTGGCACTGCAAAAGGGAGAAATCAACGTTGTGTTCACAGATGATCGGGGTGCGGACAGCATCGATGTTGAAGCGATGGAACGGTTAGCTCAATCAGGCGATTATCAGGTCGTCCGAAGTGAGGCGATGAATACAAGTATGATCGTTGCTAACAGCAGCAGACAAGGCAGCCCAGTGCAAGAAACGGCTGTTCGGGAAGCGCTGTGGTATGCCATTGACCGGGAGACGATCAGCAACGATATTTTCAATGGAACCCAGACGGTAGCGAATACACTATTTTCATCCAACGTTAACTACGCCAATGTTGATCTGAAGCGGCGAGAATATAATCCAGAAACGGCAAAAGCACTGTTGGATCAAGCAGGCTGGACAGCAGCGGCAGGAGAAGCTGTAAGAACGAAGAGCGGTCAGCCTTTAACGATGAAACTATACTATGACAGCAACTCCTCCTCACAGAAAATTCAAGCCGAGATAATTCAACATGCAGGAAAAGAATTGGGGATTGGGCTGGAGCTTGTGGGCGAAGAATCAACTTCCATCGCTAATCGAAGAGCGACTGGAGAATACGATCTGTTGTTCAATCAGACCTGGGGACTTGCTTATGATCCTCAAAGCACCATTGCTGCGTTTACATCAGATTCGGCGTACAAGCACACAACGAGTGGTATAGCTCAAGCAGATGAACTGTATCGGAAGATTGACGAGGTTATGGTATCTACGGATGAGACATCCCGGAAGTCCTTATACGCCGATATTATGAAAATCGTGCATGATGAGGCGGTATTCATCCCCATTACGAATGGACGTGTGACGGTGGTTGCTCCCCAGAACCTGGAGGGCATTGGATTCAAACAGACGCAGTATGAATTGCCTTTTGAACAGATGAATTTTAAATAGAGCGGAGATGGATATGGGAAGTTATATCGTCAAACGAATTCTGTTAGCTATCCCTTTACTGATTGTCATTTCATTTATAACGTTTGTGCTCATTAACCTATCGCCGTTAGAACCAGCTGTCGTGGTATTACAGGCACAGGAAGTTCCTCAGATTACGGCTGAGCTCATTGCCCAAACGAATAAAGAACTGGGTTTTGATCAGCCGTTCCTGATCCAATATATGAACTGGGCGATAGCCGTCATGCAGTTTGATTTTGGTCACTCGTATGTATCCGGTGAGTCTGTCTGGACGCTAATTGGCCCGGCTTTTCTGAATACGTTGAAATTAACGCTGGTTTCCTCGGTATTTATTATCGCGTTATCGATTCTACTAGGTGTGGTCTGTGCCATGCGGGAAGGAAAACTACTGGATCAATCAGTCAGAGGCATTTCATTTTTCCTCACGGCGATGCCGTCCTACTGGCTTGCTGCCATCATGATCTGGTACTTCTCCGTCAAGCTGGATCTATTGCCGACCAGTGGCATGGACTCGTATCGCAGCTATATTCTGCCGGTTATTGTGATTACGGTTAGTTATACGGGCATTTATTTTAGAACTGTTCGCAGCTCCATGTTAAGCAATATGAATGAGGATTATGTGTTGTACGCGCGGGCAAGCGGTCTGAGTGAAAGGAAGGTCATGCTTCATATTTTGCGTAATTCACTGCAAGTGGCGGTATCGATCTTCTGCATGGCCATTCCTATTGTGCTGGGCAGCACCGTTGTCATTGAAAATGTATTTGCTTGGCCAGGACTCGGCAGGCTTAGTGTGAAGTCCATTTTAAGTAGAGATTTTCCGATTATTCAGGCTTATGTGCTTATTTTGGCTGTCACGTTTGTCCTGTTCAACACACTTTCCGACATTATCAATGCTGCGATGAATCCAAGGTTAAGAAAGGAATTCTGATGCGAATACTGAAAAATCTGAGCAGAGATAAGCTTGCAATGACCTCGTTGTGCATCATCTTGGCTACGATTATTGTGGGCATCTTTGCCCCTTTCATCGCACCGCATGATCCTGGAGCCGTCAACATGAAGCTTCGTTATGCTTCTTCCTCCTGGACTTATCTGTTAGGCAATGATCACCTGGGCAGATGTGTGTTATCCAGGCTCATTTATGGCATTCGTCCCAGTGTGTTATGGGTGCTCGTTGCCTTGGCGTTATCCGTGCTGATCGGAGCCATTGTCGGCTTTGTAGCCGGTTATTTCAAGGGCAGAGTGGATGCGTGGATTATGCGAATCTGTGACATTATGCTGTCTTTTCCTGGGTATGTGATGACACTGGCTGTGGTGGGGATTTTGGGAGCCGGTTTGGAAAATATATTGATTGCCTTTGTATGGATGAAATGGGCCTGGTTTGCCCGCGTCATTCGAACCTCTGTCATGCAATTCTCTGACATGGATTATGTGAAATTCGCCAAAGCTTCTGG
The DNA here is from genome assembly GCF_003268635.1 of Paenibacillus sp. DCT19. Lineage (NCBI taxonomy): Bacteria > Bacillati > Bacillota > Bacilli > Caryophanales > Paenibacillaceae > Paenibacillus > Paenibacillus sp. DCT19. The sequence continues at coordinate 5,280,562 of NZ_CP029639.1, read as the reverse complement.
CATACCTAACCTGAAAATCATCACCAGGCACATTGTTCCAGTTACCTTTGCGGATATTGCGGTTATCGCTAGTGGAGCGATGTGCTCTATGATGTTGCAAGTCTCGGGGCTATCCTTCCTAGGGCTGGGTATCCAGGCCCCTCATGCAGAGTGGGGGATGATGCTTAATGAAGCGAGAGAAGTGATGTTCTCCAGACCTGAATTAATGTTGGCACCTGGGCTGGCGATTGTCATCGTTGTGTCGGCATTTAATTTTTTATCGGATGCACTTCAGGTTGCTCTAGATCCTAAACTGGTGACTTCACAGGGCGAGTCCGTCCAACCTCACGAAAGCGAGGTGAGAAAGACAGCTTATGAATATAGTCGAGGTTAAACATCTGAAAGTATGGGACACCAATACAGGAAAAATTATTATTCATGACAGTTCATTCCAAGTCAGGCAGGGAAGCTGCATGGCGATTGTCGGCGAAAGTGGTAGCGGTAAATCGGTCACATGTAGGGCGCTGATGCGGCTGAACAAGCCGTGGATCCGTCAATCTGGAACGATGCTGTTTCAGGGTGAGGATCTAAACGTGTTGACAGAACAAGAGATGCGGCGCAAGAGAGGCAAGCAGCTATGTATGATTTTGCAAAATGGCATGAGTGCATTCGACCCTTCCTGTGTGATTGGCGTCCATATTCGGGAGACACTGCAGCAGCATTTTGATTGGAATGCCCGTGAGATCGAGCGCCGAATCTGCCATGCGATGGAAAGTGTCATGCTGAAGAACCCTCCTGAGATCCTGAATCAGTATCCGTATCAGTTGTCTGGCGGAATGCTGCAGCGAATCATGATTGCACTGGCACTGGTGCTCGAACCAGCTCTCATTATTGCGGACGAGCCAACCACGGCACTGGATACAATTTCCCAATACGAAGTGGTGGAACAATTAATTCAATTGCGTCAACGCATCGGCTGTTCCATGATATTTATCTCCCATGACCTCGGTGTTGTTAAGAAAATTGCGGATGATGTGATCGTTATGAAGGATGGAATGATCGTGGAGCGGGGCAGCATGCAGTCTGTATTAACGGAGCCCGCACATGCCTATACGCAGTATCTGGTATCTACCCGGTTGGAGCTGAGCAATCATTTCAAGACATTGATGCAGGAGGGCTCATAGATGCTGAAGGTGGATGGAGTTGGAAAATCATATAACCAAGGTGGGCTGTTCTCAAAACAACGCCAGCAGATTCTGAGCAACGTTACCTTTGAGTGCAAGCAGGGCGAATGTCTGGGCATTATCGGTGAGAGTGGAAGTGGCAAGTCTACCTTGGGACGATTGATTCTGGGCATTGAAAGACCGGATCGTGGCCTGATCCAGTTTGAAGGAAGGAATGTGTGTGATCGGCGCGTCCGGATCGGCAATATCAGCGCTGTGTTTCAGAATTATACGTCCTCCATGAATCCGTTTCTTACGGTAGAGGATGCCATTATGGAGCCGATTCAAGCGCTGAAGAAGAGTGGGCAGGATATAGCAGGAAAGGTAGATCTGTTGTTGACTCAGGTTGGATTAGACTCCACTTACCGTTCCAAATATCCACATGAGCTATCCGGCGGAGAGGCACAACGCGTCTGTATCGCCAGAGCGATCTCTACATCTTCAAGATGCATTGTATTGGATGAAGCGATCAGTTCTCTGGATGTGTCGGTTCAGATCCAGGTGCTTCAACTACTGAAGGAACTGAAAGACATCTACCAGATGAGTTATGTCTTCATTACTCACGATATTCAGGCCGCCGCCTATATCTGTGACCGGGTGATTATTTTCAGGGCAGGCCAGATCGAAGAGATCATTCCTACCGAGCAATTGAAAGATGTTCAGTCTGATTATGCGAAGAAATTATTGAAACATCTTATTACATTTTAGGGGGTTATCCCGTTGTGAGCGGAGCAATGTCGTGGCCTTTTTTGCGTTTGTACATATTGGTGCTTCTCTATTTCAGTGCCAATGCTATTCTTAATGTGATTATCCCTCTACAGGGAGAATTCCTAGGAGCTAGCAGCACGACCATTGGGTTAATCATGGGTGCGTACATGTTTACGACGATGTTTTTTAGACCATGGGCTGGAAAGATTATTCAAAAGCATGGGCCAATCAACATTTTACGTCTTATTCTGATTATTAACGGATTGGCCCTCGTTTTATATACGTTTACGGGTCTGGGTGGATATCTATTAGCCCGAATTTTGCAGGGGATATCTACCGCGTTCTTTAGCATGGCTCTACAGATTGGCATTATCGATGCACTCCCGGAGAAAGACCGATCACAGGGCATTTCGTATTATTCGTTGTTTAGTTACATCCCGGGCATTGTGGGGCCAGTGCTCGCATTAGGGATTTGGCAGGCTGGCGGTATGGATTATTTCACGGTTGTGTTAATCGGAATTGCCATCTGTACGGGAGTCTTCGGTTATACCGCCAAGATAGAAAAGAATAAAGCTCAGCCTGAAGGGAATGCACAGGATCAGTCTGTCAGTATGTGGGAGTCCTTTGGACAGTTGGTGAAGAATTCACATTTGTTTCGTTGCAGCGTATTGATGCTCAGTGCATCCATTGTATTTGGGGCGATTACAACGTTTATTCCGCTGTATGCGAGTCAGATTCCAAGCGGCAATGCCGGCATCTATCTGATGCTTCAAGCGGGGACGGTGGTGCTTGCACGAATTGTGCTTAGGAAACGAATTCCTTCCGATGGCAGATGGCACGCACCTTTTATAATGGGCACGATGTTTCTACTCGCCGTAGCGGCGCTCTGCGTGAGCTTGTCGATCACAGGCGGTATTCTTCTCTTCTATGTCGGTGCGATTCTGATGGGCATTGCTCAAGCGATTCTGTATCCGACATTAACGACCTATCTGTCATTTGTATTACCTCAGTTGAACCGCAATGTATTGATCGGCTTGTTTATTGCGACAGCAGATTTGGGTATTTCTCTCGGCGGTGTGATCATGGGGCCACTGGCTGACTTATTTTCCTATTCAATGATGTACATGATCTGTGCTATTCTGGGAGCGGTGATGATCGTTTTTGCCTATGAACGGCGTAATGCGGTCACAGGTACATCTGTGAGCTGATTTCCAGAGAAAGTAGGTACGATGCTTTGAAGGATTCTGAAACGGTGACATCCCATGAAAAATTAAACCCGGCATCCTTATCTTTCTTTCGGTTTTATATGCTGGCCTTTTTATTTTTTGCAGCCAATGCTGCGCTGACGATTATTCTACCTTTGCGGAGCGAGGCAGCAGGGTTAAATCAGGCAGAGATTGGCCTCATGATGGGGGCATACATGTTCACGTGTATGCTCTTAAGACCTTTTGCAGCGCAACTGCTGGGCAAGTATGGGCCGCTTCGTGTCATGAAGGGGTTACTGCTTCTGCATGCGGGAACGCTGCTGCTATTTGTTGTGTTTGGTGTGGAGGCATATCTGTGGCTGCGGGCATTGCAGGGTGTAGCAACAGCGTTTTTCTCAATGACGATGCAAGCGGGGATTGTGGAAAAGCTTGAGGATAAAGACCGTGCACAAGGTTTGTCCATGTACACGCTATTTACGATGGTTCCCACGCTGGTGATTCCGATCCTTGCCATTCAGATCTGGGAGAATGCCAATGACCTGTGGTTCACTGTGCTGATCTTGGGGCTCGCGGTACTTCCCTTATTGATTGGTTACTCTGTAGATCTGCCCCAAAGTACAGTACAGAACAAATCGTACACTTTGGGCGATATGCTACGTTCATTCAGCGGCATCTGGCGTAGTACACCCCTGTTAATTAGCAGTATCGTGATGCTCTTTGCTTCATGTGTGTTTGGAGCAACGGCGACGTTTCTTCCCTTGTATATGGTGTCCACGGGGGCAGCGAGTGCGGGGCTGTTTCTAACGATTCAAGGCTTGGTGGTTATTCTGTGCCGATTCATCCTGCGCAAAAAAATCCCGTCGGACGGGAGCTGGAGTACCTGGCTGATGGCAGGATTACTGCTAAGTGCAGCACTGGGAACGCAGTTGCTCAGCCTGCTGGAGACGATCGGACCACTCGTATATCTCTCGGCAGTGTTTAGCGGTTTTGCCGTAGCTTTGCTGTATCCAACACTGACGACGTATCTCTCTTTCGTGCTGCCTGCGGATTCCAGATATGTGCTCATGGGTATCTTCATGTCCTCGTATGATCTGGGCTTCTCCCTCGGTGGACTCGCCATGGGTATCATTGTGCAAGTGAGCTCGTATTCGGTGATGTTTATGATCTGTACACTGTTCTCCGTGGTGGCCTTGGTTCTGGTCGTACTATTCCGTCAGCGAATGGAAGCGGGCAATAGCGACAGGTCTGTGGTGGCGAACTGAGCAGCAGAGTGAGTATGTGATTGTTTATATTTTGTAGAGAAGGCTTATGAACTGAAATTTCCTCGATCTATCATCAGGGTAGAAACCGCAGGAGAACAGGGCATAAGCCTTTTTTTGCCTTCAAGATTAAGGTCATGTTGTGAAAAATAATTTGACAACAGCGACGAACAGGATTATAGTCTTTCTTGTTAATCGTAATAATTACTATTAAGGTTCATCCAAATGAACTGTACCTATAAGGAGTAGATACACATGACACAAAAGCAAGTGCCGGTAACTGTACTCAGCGGTTACCTCGGTTCAGGTAAAACAACGGTGCTGAATCATGTCCTACACAATCGGCAAGGCTTGAAGGTTGCCGTGATTGTTAACGACATGAGTGAAGTCAACATTGATGCCGCATTAGTTCGAGGCGAAGCAACACTCTCGCGGACGGAAGAGAAGCTGGTGGAGCTATCTAACGGCTGTATCTGCTGCACCTTGCGGGATGATCTGATGCAGGAGATTGAGAAGCTGGTGCACGAAGGCAGGTTCGATTACATTCTGATTGAATCGACAGGTATTAGTGAACCCGTTCCGGTTGCACAGACCTTCACATACGCCGATGAAGAATCGGGTATTGATCTGACCCGTCTAGCTAAACTGGATTGCTTAGTTACCGTGGTCGATGCTAATCGGTTTTGGCATGATTTTGCCTCAGGACAGAGTCTTCTGGATCGGAATCAGGCTACCGGGGATGACGATACACGGGATGTTGTAGACTTGTTGATTGACCAAATTGAGACATGCGACGTGTTGCTGCTGAACAAATGTGATCTGGTCGATGAGGTGGAGTTGAATAAACTTGAAGGTATCATTCGCAAGCTTCAGCCTCATGCCAAAATCATCCGTACAGTGAATGGTCAAGTGAACCCGTCCGAAATTCTGAACACAGGCCGCTTCGACTTAGAACAAGTGAGTATGTCTGCCGGATGGATTCAGGAACTGGAGAAAGAAACACATACTCCCGAGACAGAGGAATATGGCATAGGCTCCTTCGTGTATCGCCGCAGAAAACCATTCCATCCTTCCCGTCTGGCGGAATTTATGAGTTATTGGCCAGAAGAAGTTGTACGTGCAAAAGGATTGGTCTGGCTCGCAGCTGAAGGAGATGTGGCAGCCAGTCTTAGCCAAGCAGGGCCATCGATTCAGTTTGGGCCTGCGGGACACTGGGTAGCGGCGTTGCCGGAAGCGGAGCGGGAAGAAATATGGCAGAGTGAGCCTGAGGTTCGAGCGAAGTGGGATGCCCAGTGGGGGATCGCCAGACCGAGCTAGTTATGATCGGGATTGAGATGGACCCCGCCATCATAGAGGAAGAACTGGATCAGTGCTTACTCAGTGATGATGAGATGCAATCCAATTGGGCTGGGTTTGACAATCCACTGCCGTGGCCTGTAGACGCAGTCGTTTAAGAGACATATACCAGAACGATAAGGAGATGTAAATATGGCCAAAAAATCTAAAGTTGTTCGTGAGAAAAAACGACAAGCAATTGTGGCTCGCTATGCAGAGCTGCGCCGTGAGCTCAAAGAAAAAGGAGACTACGAAGCGTTGCAGAAACTACCACGCAATGCCTCTCCTACTCGATTGAAAAATCGCTGTGAGGTTACAGGTCGTCCAAGAGGATACCTACGCAAATTCAAAGTATCACGGATTGTCTTCCGTGAGCTGGCTCACAAAGGACAGATTCCAGGCGTGACGAAGTCAAGCTGGTAACGGATACTCATGTGTATTAACTGGTAACGAATACCCATGTGTGTTAAATAGCGTGTTCAGAAGTCCGGTTGTCTGTACCAAGATTAGATAGGGAGGTCACATCATGCTAGACTCCTTTACCGTTTGGCGAATTGAGTCTGTGCTGAACGGGTATATCCACGAGAAAGTACCTGCACCGCTGCGAACCATGGTGAAGTTGACCTATCGTGTGCATCAGAACGAGCTGATTCTGACCGAGGAAAGACCAGCCGAGGAGCGTTACCGATGGGACAAGCTGGATATTGCCAGATTCGAGTGGGATGAACATCGCTGGAAGGTATTCGCCAAAGATGAACATGATCGCTGGAATACGGTGGATGCAATAGAACCTTGCCAGCATTTCGAAGATTTACTTGAACAGGTGGAACGAGATGAAGCAGGTGTATTTTGGCGCTGATGCTTAGAACGGACAAATGCCGCTGCATGGATTGCAGCGGCATTTTAATTTTAATTATTTATATCACAAGCGAGATATGAACATCACGCACAGTTTAGTTAAGTTGTACATGATCATGCTACATGATCATGTAAGCATTACGCCCAGTCTAGATACTACACTTCGTATAAAATTTCCCCTGTACGTGAAACATCATAACCCTCAAACGTTTGCAGCTCCTGTCTGAATTCTGAGGATTGCAGGATGCGTAGCACCGAGTCTACCCACGCTTCATTTCCTTGTTTTCTAAGCATAACTAGATCGTATTGCTCCTGCACAAGGGGGATAAAATCAACCTGGCCAATGAGCCGAACCGCCTTCTCAATACCCACGCCTATATCAGCTTCACCTGTGCTGACTTTCGCGGCGACGCCCATATGACTGGTTTCCTCTATATCGTATCCTGTCAATTGGGAGGGAGAGATACCGTGGAGCCGAAGCTGTTCATCTAGCAAAACCCTTGCGCCTGAACCCTTCTCGCGATTAGCCAATCGGAGACCAGGCTGGTTCAGGTCACTCCAATCCTTGAGGCCACGTGGATTACCCCGCGGCACATAGAGTCCAGCTGGGCGTGACAGAAGGTTCACCACCACGTAAGACCAGCCAATCAAAATTTTGCGAATATACGGCAAGTTGTATTCTCCTGTATCTCCATCAAGTAAGTGAGTGCTGACAAGATCAGACTCGCCCCGATACATCGAGATTAATCCGTCCAGACTACCCATGAATGAGCGGAGTGGACGGATATTCTGCGTTTGTTTCTCCATATGGCGCATGAGAATATCTAGACTGACATCCTGACCTGTAATGACGAGGTGGCGGGCGGACAGGTGGTTCTGCTGAGCGTTTACAGGAGGATACGCAGTTACAGTAGATGAAGAACTGGGTGCGTGCACCGGATGTAGGGTCGAGTCCATGTTTATTGAATCCTTACCCTTTTCGCTAGAATCTTGAGAACGAGCAGCTGAATCCGCGGAAGCAGTTCGATTCACGCCGGATTGGAGCTGTTTGGAGCGATGCTTGTATGCCTCCAGATCGGTGGCGTCAACTCTCATCTGTTTACCTACACGGTAAGCAACGAGGTCACCTTTTTTGATCAGGTCATAGACCGTAAGTTTGGATATTTTGAGTAGCTTCGATATTTCTTCGGTTGTATAGGATTGCTCCTCCGTCATTAGTGAAGATCCTCCTTCAAGGTATATAAAAATGAATTAAAACATAGGACACTCGCCACTTCGATGGCAGAGCTTTATGAAGTCATTTTAGATAGAGAAATGTACAGATGTACGAAGAGAAATTAATTCATCTTCATCTAAGGTATCGAATCATTCTTCTTCATTGATATCTCTTGTACTATACCATTAATTGAGGGGAACCATAAACCAGAGAGCGTGCAATCATCCGATCTAAACGTCATTAAAAATAGAATGTGATCTATGTCACCTTTCCATTTTATTCGTCTTGTGTATAATTAATTATAGTTAATTATAACTAATTATAACGAAACATAACATTGGGGGAGAACGAATGAGAAAGAGAATCGGATATGTACTAGGAAGTATGTCACTTGGACTAGCTCTTGTGTTGAGCGGATGCGGAGCAAGCACAGATACCCCGGATACATCCTCTGCAACGGATTCGACAGCTTCTAATACAGCAACATCAGGAGAGAGCAGTGCAACAGAGAATGTGGATCCTCAGGAAACGGTGGATCTGACTATCTCGGCTGCTGCAAGTCTGACAGATGCGATGAAAGAAATTGAGACCAACTTTGAAGCGGCTAACCCTAACATTAACCTTAACTTTAACTTCGGTGCTTCGGGCGCATTACAGCAACAGATCGAGCAAGGGGCACCATCTGATATTTTTGTCTCCGCTGCAAGCAAAAACATGAATGCTCTTGTGGAAGAGAATTTGATCGCTGAAGCAGATCAGCAAAATTTACTTCAAAACTCATTGGTGGCTGTTGTCTCTGCTGATCGTGCGGATGAAGTAAGCACTGAGAGTGATCTTACCTCAGATACGATTAAAACCATTGCGATCGGTATCCCAGAAAGTGTACCTGCGGGAACATATGCGAAGGAAGCATTAACCAATGCGAAGCTATGGGATCAACTGGAGAGCAAGCTTGTACAGGGCAAGGATGTAAGACAGGTATTACAGTATGTGGAGACAGGAAATGCAGATGCTGGCTTTGTATATAAAACAGATGCGTTGACCTCCGATCAGGTTAAAATTGCGTTTGAAGTAGATAAAACTAGCTATACACCAGCCAATTATCCAGTAGGGATCATTGAAGGAACGAAGCACCGGACAGAAGCGGAACAATTCTATACGTATTTGCAATCACCTGAGGTACTGGACGTGTTCGCCAAATACGGGTTCTCCATTCCGGAATGAATGTTAACGCCATAGATTGGTCCGTATTTTGGTCACCGGTTCGACTATCCCTTCAGGTCGCACTTCTATCCAGTGTTATTGCTGCCGTGCTGGGGATTGCTGTAGCCTGGAAGATGTCGCGAGCGTCGTTTCGGGGGAAAATATTTCTAGAAACGTTCTTTATGCTTCCGCTTGTGTTACCTCCAACGGTCGTTGGATTCCTGCTGCTTGTGCTGTTAGGACGTAAAAGTCTGCTTGGTCAATGGATTGAAGCCATCTTCTCCGCACCAGTGATCTTTTCTTGGTGGGCTGCGGTAATCGCCGCTGTTGTGGTGGCTTTTCCGCTGGTCTACCAAACGATGAAATCAGGATTCTCTGGAATAGATCGGGATCTGGAAGCCGCAGGTCGATCCATTGGTGCGAATGAATGGCAAGTATTCTGGTACATTTCCCTGCCGTTGGCTGGCAGAGCATTGATGACCGCATTTATACTGGGTTTCGCTCGAGCTCTCGGTGAATTCGGCGCTACATTGATGATTGCAGGTAATATTCCAGGCAAAACGCAAACGGTGCCTACGGCAATCTATGTTGCAGTGGATTCCGGGAACCAGACGATGGCTTGGGCTTGGACATGTACGATTGTCGTGATTTCATTTATTATGCTGTTTCTGACCAGACAATCACGAAGCAATAATGATTGATCAATGGACACTAGTGGATGAAAGTAAGAAAACCCGCTTAAGGAAAGCTTCTTCCTTTAAGCGGGTTTTTGAGTTATATCCGTATACGGATATTAGATTATGAGAATAAAACCTAAGAGCTAGCCTGTTTGTACAGATTGGGCATGATAACGTTTGGGATCTAACACTTTGATCATAAATACAATTTCTTCTGAAGCATCCGGAGTCTGCACGACTTGGGTATGGAACGGAGTGTAGCCTTTACGTTCATACATTGGAGCCAGCCAAGGATGCCGAGTCGCCGTTGCCAAATAAACAGCGGGTGCATCCAGTTTGTTCAGAATGACCTCTTTTTCAACCCAGTCCAGCAATCTCGAACCATAACCTTTCCCTTTATGGTTAGGACTCACAGCGAACCACCGAATAAAGGGATAGGAGCTGATGGCCTGTCGCCTCACATCTTGTGCACGATCTAAGGTTACAGTAGCAATGATCTGCCCATCTTCCTCAAGCACATAGCACTCATGCTGAGTTACGTTATTCTGAATAACCTCCAATGTGGCATGTCCTGCAGGAAAAGGAATATTTAGCGCACGAATGGTCTCGTATGCATCCAAAGTAACGGCAAGCAGCGATTCAGCGTCTTCCAGTGTGGCTAGGCGATAATGTTCTGTCATCGGTAACCTTCCCTTCATGATTAAATAACAACTATTCCAACCCGATAAGTGCACATTATAGATTAGGTGTCATTTTATCATGGAACGGTTTTCAAGTGTAGAAAACTCCAATCCATTCTGTCTATAAGACAATCGAAAGCTTCTATATGTGGAAAAAATAAAAAAAAACCAAATTTAGCGCTTTCACCTCTCGCCTAAATGGGGTCTATCCTGTAAAATAGAAGTAACTGATTCCAGCCCAGCACTGAAATAAGGAGAGACGACGAATGAATACGAAACCTGATTGCGGCGTATCGTTGCAAATTGACGACTATCTGGATCTTTTGCATTTTGCCATCCAAATTCAGGATCAAGAGTGGCAGCAGTCCCTGATCCACCAGCTCAAAGTATTTCAGCCGGCGGGGAGCAGCAACAACAACGATCACCTGAAGAAGAGCTTTGGACAAGGCTGGATCATATTAACAGCAAGTTAACAGGGCTATGTAACCAATTGCATGCTGCACATTCGAAGGACGAACGTGAGAAATTTGAAGCACGCATCGGTCTACTTCAAGTACAACGTGTAGAAGTGGCACGCAAAATTAAGTGGGCAAGCCGTAGAACATAGATAAGCAATATGAATCAAAGTCTTCGTTGGAGTTTGGATAGAGACCAGATTAACGATGAATTCGACAAGAGAGATGAAGATTAGAAATGAAGCTATTCTCCCAAGTTCGTTTAAAGGGAAGAATGGCTTTTTTTCTATTGAACAGACAAGAGATGTAATGAAGTATAAAGAAGTTCTATAACGTTATCAGGATGTCCTATTAACCTGCTTATTGCCTATTCAGGACGCACGATGATATTCTTTGTTCAATCCAATTCCGACTATACAAGTAAGAATGGTTAGTTAAAAGGGATTAGGAATGGAAGCACACATCATATTAGCTGTGAAAACAGCCTGTGGAGGAGATTGGGAATGGTTAATAAACGGGGGATTCAGAAATTCCGAACAGCACTGCTGTTCATTACGATGCTTGCGGTATTGGCTGGATGCAGCACAGGCACTGCCGGGAATGATTCCGAATCTGCTTCAGCAGCAGGCGACACCAACGTGAAAAAGATCATTGTAGGAACAGGTACGCAGTTCCCGAACGTCTGCTTCATTGATGAAAATGGTAAATTAACAGGGTACGATGTGGAGCTGATCCGCGAGATTGATAAACGTTTACCTGAATATGAATTCGAATTTAGCACAATGGATTTCAAGAACCTATTGCTTAGCTTAGAAACGAAAAAAATCGACCTTATCGCTCATCAGATGGAAGTTAATGAAGAAAGACAAGCGAAGTTCTTATTTAATGATGAAGCCTATAATATTTTCCCTAATAAAATTGTTGTAAGCCAGAAAAATGAAGAAGTTAAATCGATCAATGACCTCAAAGGTAAAAAATTGATCGTTGGTGCCACAAGTAATGCAGCTGTACTGGCTGAGAAATGGAATGCTGCAAATGGCAGTCCCATTGATATTGTCTATTCTGGAGCAGGTGAGGATACCATTACCCAGATCAAGACAGGACGGGTAGATGCAACGATCAGCACACAGTTTGCCATTGATTATCAGAATAAAGCGGTGGATGCTCAGTTGAAGACGGTAGGAGACCCACTGTCCAACTCCAAAGTATACTTCATCTTGAACAAGGATGAGGAAGAGCTCAAAGCCAAAGTGGATGAAGCGCTCAAATCAATCAAGGAAGATGGAACATTAGCCAAACTGAGCACAGAGTGGCTGGGCGCTGACTATACAGTCGAAGAGTAGTCTGAGAAAGGTGTGCAGGCGGTAATGGGAAAAGCATTCGATCTATCATTGGTTCTGGATTTTGTCCCGGAACTGCTACGATATTTGCATATAACATTGATTGTGCTGGGTGGTTCTATTGTATTGGGGTTGGTTGGGGGCGTATTGCTCGCTGTTCCAAGGTTATACCGGATTCCAGTATTAAGCCAGGTAGCCACCCTGTACATTTCGTTCATGCGGGGCACACCGATCCTGATTAAGCTGTTTCTGGTGTATTATGGTCTGCCTGAGTTGCTCAAACCGATCGGTATCGACCTATCAAGAACCGATCCCTACTGTTTGTTATCGTCACGTACGCCTTGAGTGATGCAGCATCCTTCGCCGAAATCTTTCGGGTGCTGTGAAAAGTGTGGATAAAGGGCAGACCGAAGCTGCATATGCAGCGGGGATGACGTCCTTTCAGTCTTTTCGCCGTATCGTTGTACCTCAGGCGCTCATTGTTGCTTTTCCGAACATGGCCAATACGTTGATTGGTTCATTGAAGGATACGTCGCTGGCGTTTTCCATCGGTGTGATGGATATGGTCGGCAGGGGGCAGACGTTAATCTCTGCTACCTCCCATGCCCTTGAGGTGTACATCAGTTTATCCATCGTGTATTACGTTATTGTCATTGTACTTGAAAAAGGCTTCGCTCAGGCTGAGCGTAGATTACAGCGCCATGAACGCAAGAGCGTTGTACACAAACCGGTGGTTCGAGCGGAACGCCTGAAACGAATAGCGGGGTGAGCAGATGTCTATAGATCTTCAGTTTATTTACACGTCCTTTTTCCAAATTCTAAAGGCATTGCCACTTACACTTGTCATTACGGTTGTTCCGTTGATTGCAGGCTTCGGGATTGGTCTGGCAACAGCCCTGATTCGCATTTATCGAGTACCTTGGATTCATCGCATTGCTGCTTTTTACGTCTCATTCCTGCGTGGAACGCCAATGCTGATGCACCTGTTCCTCATCTATTATGGGATTCCGATGATTATCGATAAATTGGCTGAACGTTACCATTGGGCATTTCAATCGTCATCGATCCCGATCCTTGTATTTGTACTGATTGCTTTCTCACTGACCGCTGGGGCGTATATGTCTGAAATTATTCGTTCCGGTATTCTGGCTGTAGACCCAGGACAGATGGAAGCTGCACATGCTGTAGGCATGAGTACTTTCCAGGCACTGAGACGCATTATTATTCCCCAGGCGATTGGAGCAGTGTTGCCGAATCTATGTAGTATGTTTGTTGGGTTCCTGCATGGGTCTACCCTTGCTTTTACCGTCTCTCAGATGGATATTCTCGGCAAAGCGGACGTTGTGGCATCGGTTAGCTTGAAATTTCTGGAGGCCTTCATTGCCGCAGCATTGATCTATTGGGGGCTGACCATCATTGCGGAGCGCATCACGGCTCTGCTTGAACGTCGGGTTGCCGTGTACAGCAAAGGAGGCGTATCATGATTTCACTCACGAATATACACAAGACGTTTGGTAAACAGGAAGTATTAAAGGGCATTGATCTGACCGTCGAGCAGGGGGATGTTGTGGCCATACTGGGCCCTAGTGGATCAGGCAAAACGACATTGCTGCGCTGCGTCAATTTTCTAGAGCGAGCGGATGAGGGTAAGGTTCAGATCAGTGGATTGACTGTGGATTGTGAGCATGCACGCAAACATGATATTGTGCAGCTTCGGCGCAAGACGGCAATGGTTTTCCAGCATTATAATCTGTTCAAACACAAAACGGTGCTCGATAATGTGACGGAAGGGCTGATTGTAGCTCAAAAAGTTCCCAAAGCTGATGCCAAGGCACGTGCATTACGTGTATTGGAACAAGTTGGACTTGCTGCCAAGGTGAATGAATATCCGAGCATGCTGTCCGGTGGACAGCAGCAACGCGTAGGCATTGCGCGTGCTCTTGCATTGAATCCAGAGGTCATTCTATTTGATGAACCGACCTCGGCACTTGATCCCGAATTGGTGGGTGAGGTGCTCTCTGTTATACGCTCCATCGCCCAGCAGGGGATTACGATGGTTGTTGTCACCCATGAGATGGGCTTTGCTCGCGAAGTGGCGAATCGCGTCATATTTATGGATGGAGGTGTGATCGTCGAAGAAGGCACGCCAGAAGATATTTTTGTGCGACCTAAGCAGGAACGAACGAGACAATTCCTCAGCCGATATTCCTCTGATTGGAGTTATGTTATCTGATGATATAGGCGCAAGCTGGAGTAACTGACACTCCCGGCCCGGCATATGCTGTAGCAGGCAAATGCTGATAGGCCGGGTTTTTGTATGGGTTGAAGCAGGCCGTGACGGCAAGGAGGAGGAGTATGCAGAGCAAAGTCGATGAAATACTCACACATATTGCACATTCTCATCAGCAGCTTGCGCGCGTATTAGATGCTAAACGTCAGGTTGCTGTGCGCATGTCTGAAATTATTAATCATTTGCCCGATATGGAACCAGAGCTTGATGGTGTGGAAGGCATGCTGGACAGTTCAGGACAGATCAACAAAAGCATTATCTCTTACTTGGGAGGTCTTGCAGATTTAGAGGAAGCTGTGGCGGAAACGCTGAGTCAGGTCATGCGGGAGATCGCAGGCCAAGAAGAAGAATAAGCCCGGAAGGCGGGTGAACGGACATGAGTAGAGAGCAAAGCCTTGTTCTCATGCTGGATGCTGCAGCCAAAATGCAATGGAACATCGCGCTGATTTTGGAAGCGAAGGCTATCGAAGCAGAGAAAGTGCGAAATTGGACACTCAATCATCTGAATGGGGAGACATTTATGACCCATGGCGATCAGGTTGCAGAGCCGCTGAAGATGCATGAGCAATTGGTTGAAATGCTGGAAGGGCTAACTCGCATGGAAACGGGACTCTGTAACAACTTAAAAGCTGTCATGATACAGGATGAGGGTGGAGACAGCGGCGGTATGGACGGTGGCATGTTTGGCGGTATGGATCTAGGGGATATCGGAAAATGAGTCTGTTGCGACGTGAGCAGGAGGCGAAACTGGCCCTTATTGAATCGATTGCGCACAGTCAGCAGGCGCTGGCTCGTATTCTGGATAGCGTCGCCAGCGTATCTGCTCATTCAGAGGTATCTGCCCGTAATCTTGCCGAGAACATCCGTCTATTAAGTCGCTATCAAGAAGAAATGTCTCGCATGGTGACAGGAATTCGATTAGCTCGTATTCAGTATGGCGAGCCGGGATTACCTTGGCTCAAACACCCAGACTATGCGATCCGCATCGTTCGGGATTTACAGGAGGAATGATGATATGTTGAAGAAGAAAAAAGCAGGATTGAGAACGAAACGTGCACTCGTGGCTCGTGGAGCTCGTCTGCGCAGAATTCGTAAGCTTCGCGCCCTCAAAAGTAAACGTGTATTGCATAAACGCACCCTCAAAGGACGTAGTGCGTGGCCTAAAAAAAAGAAACGTGTGGTACGCCGGCATCGGAGTGTGAAACAAGTAGCACAGCCATTCGTCCCGGCTACCCCTACCGATCCAAACCCGGACAACGCGTACAGCCAAGGATACACCGAGGCGTACAACGAGGGATTCAACGCGGGTTTCGCCAAGGGATTCGAGGACGGTCATCAGTTAGCTTACAAGGCACAATAACAGAGTCATCTTAACTGCGAAAACTGAACGTATTCCTCTACGTACCCTAATTAAATGCTGCGTATAGGATGCGGATACTGTTATCATGCATGCTCGATTTCCTAAGCAGAGTACATGAACGAACTAAAAGAGGTTGTTCAAAAAGTCCGTTAGCCCGGGAGGAACTTTCTTCCCGGGCTATTTGCTTGGCCGCATAAGCGGACATGCCCGTACAGGCGGATGTGGAGGGCAAGCGCCAATTTTGCGCCTTGCAGGACACCCGTCCATGATGCATCTGACCCCGGGGCATATCCTTTAGAGGGAACACCAATCTCGGGGAGAAGCTAAAGAGGCATCTCCTGAAGGAAGACAGGGTGAAGAATGTGGCGAAGAAACGACACCGCACGCTCAGCGAAGCGGAGGTAGCATACCGCGGCGGATATGCAGAAGGCCGTCGATTCGGCGGTTGTCAGGCCATGTTGGAGCGCGTTCAACCGGTTGAGCCAGCGAAGCGTGATATGAAGGTGCTGTATATCCCACAGGGATTTGATGCCATTGATGGTGGCGTCATTGAAGCACTGCAGCAGTCTGTTCGGGAGTGTGTTGTCGGATCGGCGGCAACGATGCTGCAGCAAGCGAGCGAGCATCGACCTGATGTTGTGTTGGTTATGAATGGATTGCATGTATTTCCTCCAGATCATCTGGAGCAAGTGGATGGGATACGCGGACTTGGCATTCGAACAGCCATCTGGTTCGTAGATGACCCGTATTTTACCGAGGATACGGTTCATATCTGTCAGCATTATGATGTTGTGTTTACTCATGAGGAAGCTGCCATTCCCTTTTATCAAGCTCATGGAGCACGGAGTGTCATCTATTTGCCACTTGGGGTAAATCCGGGCATGTTTCAGCCAAGACGTACCGAACCACAGCATCAATACGACATTTGTTTTATTGGTACGGGATTCTGGAATCGAATTGCCTTGTTCGATGAACTCGCTCCGTTTTTGGCTGACAAGAAAGTATTTATTGCAGGGAGTCAATGGAATCGACTGACTCGGTTGGATATTCTGGGTCGATTCATTC
Organism: Paenibacillus sp. DCT19; assembly: GCF_003268635.1. Taxonomy (NCBI): domain Bacteria; kingdom Bacillati; phylum Bacillota; class Bacilli; order Caryophanales; family Paenibacillaceae; genus Paenibacillus; species Paenibacillus sp. DCT19. Next base: position 5,263,709 of record NZ_CP029639.1, on the reverse strand, counting down.
GTGAAGGCTGGCTCGATCCTGGAGCAACAGTGGACTATTACAACGGTGCCAAAATTGTTATCAATGTCCACCGCACGTGCAAGAACGGCGAGGATAATCGAAATACACATCATCTGGAAGGCCGGTCGATCAATCCACGCACTTACGAGATCAGTGCGTGTGGCACGATGCAGATTACGGATGCACGGAGTGACCTTTCAAGGTATTATCGGCCAGGTTATGACATTGAAACCTTCACGACAGCAGCCGAGCTTCAGCACAAAATTGGTTATTACCTCCAGCACCATAAGGAACGGGAAGCGATCGCCTGGCGTGGGCTGCTCACAACGTTGAACCAGCATACGTTTACCCACCGTATGGCACAATTGCTGGGACATCTGTAAATGCAGCCTCAATAAGAGATTGTTCAAAAAGTCCGCTTTTGATTACGAAAGATGCGCGAGCGGCATCTCAGCATCGAATATGGGATTCAGCCGAATGTAACGTTTGCAACGCATACGAGGAGAATTATTACGGTGAAGTCATTTTATATGAGAAGGAGTGGCGGTATGTCTATCAAACACAGAAAGAACAAGCAATTTCATGCGCCTGTGCTTAGTTTGGCAGATCAGGCTCGCAAGAATGGACAGCATGCCGGATACGATGCGGGGAAGGAAGAGGGATACCTGCGTGGTCGTGCCAACTATATTGTCAATTGTGCGCAGGAGCCACTGCCATTTCGTCCAATTCATGTCCTGTACGTATCTTCAGGCAAAGGATTCCCATATTCACCATTAGATGAAGCCATCATGGCTACACTCCAAAGCATGGTGTCTCAAGTCACATTAACCGACCCACGTCAGCCAGTGTCTGAGATTGCCCTGCAATCGCGCCCTGATCTGGTGCTTGTACTGGATGGAATGGATATTCCGATGGAGCATATTGATGCCATTCGTCAAGCAGGAATACCGACAGCGATCTGGCTTACCGATGATCCTTACTACACGGATATGACGCTTGAGTCTGTAAAACATTTTGACCATATATTCACACTGGAACTCAATTGCGTTGACCTTTACCGACAAAGCGGCTGTGCTTCTGTGCATTATCTGCCCTTTGCCGCATTCACGAATCATTACTTCCCCATCACGACACCTTCGCCATTACATCGCGAGGTTAGCTTTATTGGCTCGGCATATTGGAACCGGGTTTACTTCTTCAATCCAATCATGGCACAGCTGATGACACACCAAACGGTATTTAACGGAATTTGGTGGGATCGTCTGCCCGACTACACGTCCTATGGCGAGAAAATCGAACTTGGCCGTTGGATGACTCCGCAGGAAACCAATGATGTATACAACGGCACCAAAATCGTAATTAACCTGCACCGTTCTCACGAGGATGATTCAGTGAACAACAACCATCTCAAAATTCCACCTGCTTCTCCGAATCCAAGAACCTTCGAGATTTCGGCATCCGCAACCCTACAGCTTACGGATGCACGTGACGATCTTGCTCGCTTCTACAAACCAGGTGTAGAGATCGAGACATATTCTTCTCCTCAGGAGTTGCTCGAAAAAGTAGAGTACTATCTCGCTCATGAGAAAGAGCGGCGTGAAATTGCTCTTCGAGGCTTGGAACGTACGCTCAAGGATCACACCTACGGCAAAAGAATCAATGAAATGCTCAGTATTATCTTTCCTTAACTTTATAGCCGGAAGGAGGTGTGCACAGAACCCGTATGCTCGCATACGGCGCTCCGTGCGGCTATGGCAACTAAACCTAAACTAATGTTGTTTTCCCATGTGTGTAATACCCGCAGTATTACCGGGGCGGAGAAGCTGTTACTGCATTTTATGAGGGAAATGGGTGCGATCTTCGATTGTATGCTAGTTGTCCCTCAGGAAGGGAAGCTTGCAGGGCTCGCACGGAGGTTCGATATTCCGGTGAAAGTCTGTTTTCTTCCCATGCTGCACGGTGTCTATACCCCATATCACGGCATTGCAAACGATGCAGAGCTGCTTCGTCAAAGCCCTGCTTATCAGGAGGCGCTCTCCCTATTAAGGGAGTCCGCGCCTGACCTGGTGCTGACCAATACGTGTGTGAATGTGATGCCTGCCGTCGCTGCCAAATCATTGCAGATTCCGGTCATCTGGAAAATCACCGAAATCATACAGTCCAATGACCACATCAATGAGGCTGTGCAGATGATTGGTCGGTATTCGGACTGGATCATTGGTATATCTGAAACAGCTGGAGCACCGTTTAAACAAGCGGGAATGGGCGACAAGCTAACCATCTTGCCTCCAACATGGGATCCGGGTTTACCTGATCCTGATCGCTGGCTGCATTTGCGTGAGCGGAAGCGGAAGGAACTGGGGATCAAGCCTTTCCAGAACTGTATTGGCTACATTTCTTCTTTTATTTATGATGCCAAGGGGCTGAAGCCCTTTGTTGAGATGGCGTTGCAATTGTGTGAAACCCATCCGCGTGCCCGATTTTGGATCATCGGTACGCCATCGGACAAAAAGTATTATGACGAATGCGTAACCCGGGTGAAAAAATCAGGCTATTATCGAAGATTTACCTTCACCACATTTGAGGAAAATGTATCGCTGGCCTATACAGCAATGGATATTGTAGTGATTCCAAGCATGGTTAAAGAAGGCTTTGGCATGACTGCCCTGGAGGGAATGTATTTCGCCAAGCCAGTTATCGCGTTTGCTCAGGGTGGTCTTTCCGAATTATTAGAAACGGTGGGAAGTGGAGAATTTCTGGCTCCGCCTGGAGATAGCAAAGCGCTAGCCGTTTTGGCAACCACACTACTAAATGATTCGGAACTTGCATCCGATGTCGGTTGGCGGAACCGGACAGAAGCGGAACGATTGTACGGCATCGCAACCTATAGGACTGAGATGCATACGATGGTGACACAGTGGCTCATTCGTTTTCCTGCATGGTTCCCCTACATTCAGCCGCCGAACGGACCGGTATACGCATGGGGAGAAGGAGAACTGCGCACTGTGCTCATGATGAGACCGGATGCAATTCGAGCATGTGTATTCCCACTTTCTGTGATCCATACCTTGCCGCTATCTTCACTGCCCCCACTGGCAATTGGATCTCATGAACCCATGCAGAAAGCTACGGAGCCTGGAGACTTAAGAACGAGAAAAAGGAAAACAGCCCGGAATCGCACAGGTCGCAGTCTACGACAGGCTCTAGATCACTCAAGAGTGCGGGATGCCTCCAAGCGTAGCAAAGGATCAGGCAAACGCAAAAGAAAAATCGGTCAGAAGAAGAAGCATCTTTCGCACAAAAAATCATCGGCTGTTCGCAAACGTGGTCTTGCCAAGGCAAGGGGGAGCCGGGTTCGCCGTAGCATGTCGAATACACGATGAAGGCAGGGATTACGATGAAGATCATGACTGTGCTGGGCACGAGACCTGAGATTATTCGGCTCAGCCTGATCATTTCCAAGCTGGATCAGTACGCATCCAAGCACATTCTGGTGCACACAGGACAGAACTTCACGGAGAGTCTGAGTGGTCTTTTTTTCAAAGAGATGGGTCTGCGTGCTCCAGACTATGTGCTTCAGGATGAGGCGGCCTCTTTAGGTCGACAATTATCCTCCATGTTCTCTCAAATGGAAGACATCTTGCTGCAAGAGAAGCCAGATAAAGTGTTGCTGCTTGGTGACACCAATAGTGCGCTCTGTGCTGTGTTGGCAGAACGTATGGGGATTCCCGTCATTCATATGGAAGCAGGTAACCGCTGCTTTGATCTGGACGTACCAGAGGAGAAAAATCGTCGCGTCATTGATGCGATATCCACAATAAATATGCCTTATACCGAACAGAGCAAAAAACATCTGGTCAGTGAAGGCGTGCCCAGTCGGCGAATCGTACTGACAGGCAATCCGATTTACGAAGTGATGCTGCATTATAAAGCGCAGGTAGATGCCAGTAAAATTTTGCGGAAATTAAAGCTGAAGTCCGGACAATATTTTCTTGTTACAGCACACCGGGCTGAGAACGTAGATCATCCACCGCATTTATTGGAAATTATGAAGGGCTTGAATCATGTTGCTGAAACGTATGGCCTCCGGGTAATCTGTAGCATCCATCCACGAACTGCCATCCGGATTGCAGAGCATCTGCAGTTGGAGATGAATCCATTAGTGGAATTTCATGAGCCGTTCGGATTCTTTGACTTCGTGCTGCTGGAACGTCATGCCCGCCTCGCACTTACGGATAGCGGTACTGTGCAAGAGGAGTGCTGCATTATGGGGGTTCCAACGGTAACGATGCGACGGACAACAGAACGTCCTGAGACGTTGGACTGTGGCAGTAATGTGGTGTCTGGGCTGGATGCTGCGCGCATTGCAGATTGTGTGAAGGTGATGACGGAGCTATCCAATGATTGGGAGTGCCCGCAAGGTTACAAGGCTACAGATGTATCCAGTAAAGTGGTCAAATTTCTGCTTGGAGGGAAAATGCATGTTTGAAAATAAGCGTATACTCGTGACTGGCGGTACTGGATCATGGGGTTATGAACTTGTAGCTCAACTGCTGCCTCAGCAACCCAAAGAAATTATTGTGTACTCACGCAATGAATCAAGCCAAGTGGCGATGAGCCGTGATTTCGAAGATCCTCGTCTGCATTTCCGCATCGGTGATATTCGTGACAAAGAAGCACTAACTGCGGCATGCCAGCAGGTGGACTATGTGTTTCACTTGGCTGCACTCAAGCATGTTCCGGTATGTGAGGATCAGCCGTATGAAGCGTTGAAGACCAATGTGATCGGTACCCAGAATGTGATTGAAGCGGCCATTGAGAACAAGGTGGAAAAGGTCATTTATATTTCAACCGACAAGGCAGCCAACCCATCGAATTTCTATGGAATGACAAAGGCCATCGGTGAAAAATTAATTGTTTATGCCAATCTGCTGCACAGCAACACACGCTTCGTCACGGTACGGGGAGGCAACGTGCTTGGCACCAATGGGAGCGTTGTCCACCTGTTCAAGAATCAGATCCGTCAAAAGGGCCAGGTATCGATTACCGATATGAACATGACACGTTTCTTCCTGACGCTGAAAGATGCGATCACTTTATTGTTCAAGGCTTCGGTGGAAAGCGTGGGTGGCGAAATATTTGTCATGACGATGCCTACCTGCAAAATTGTGGATCTCGCTGAGGTATTGATTGAAGATTCAGGTGTTGAGAATGTTGGCATTGTAGAGCGTGGCACCCGCCCAGGCGAGAAGATTCATGAAATTCTGATGAGCGAGTTCGAAAGTATGACTACGGTTGTCTACGACGAGCAGTATTTAGTTATTCTGCCTACGCTCGGTATTCCAGGGCTCAAGGAGCATTACACCGACTGCCCTCCGGTCTCCTTCAGTAGTTTTAGTTCCGAACACCAATTGATGACCAAAGAGGAGATTCGTGAAATCCTCAAGCGCGGAGGATTCTTGTCATGAAGTTGCTGATACTTGGGGGAAACGGAATGGCCGGCCATGTGATGGTCGACTATTTCCGCCGTCAAGGTGTGCACAGTGTGTTTTATACCACTCGGGATGCTTCTGATCCTAATGGACTGTTACTGGATGTAAACGATAGTTTCATGGTGGATCGTTTGGTGGAAGCTGTGCACCCTGATGTAATTGTGAACGCTGTGGGTGTGTTGAACAGTTTTGCGGATGTAGACAAAATCAATGCTTATCATATTAATGGTTTTCTTCCACACCGTCTACGCCGGGTCGCAGATACGATTGGTGCACGGCTCATCCATATCAGCACAGACTGTGTGTTCAGTGGAGACCGTGGAGGTTATACCGAGTCGGATGTTACGGATGGCACCTCTTCTTATGCGATCACGAAGGCATTGGGTGAAATTCAGGATTCAGGACATCTGACCATCCGAACATCTATTATTGGTCCCGAAATCCGGAAGGGCGGCATTGGTTTAATGAACTGGTTCATGTCCAGCACGGGGGAGGTTGGTGGATATACCCGTGTGTTATGGAACGGGGTTACAACCCTTGAGCTGGCGAAATGGGTAGATCATTATCTCGCTTCACCTGTCAGCGGATTGATCCATCTTGCCCATCCACATCCACTAAGCAAGCATGATCTGCTCGTATTATTGAAGCAGATCTGGAACAAGGAGGATGTCGTCATTGTCCCCGATGATCGTATGGTGCAGGATCGCACGCTTGTATCAACACGAGTGGATGTGAAGACAGACCTTCCGGAGTATTCTACAATGCTGAAGGAGCTGGCATTATGGATGGAGCAGAGCTAACAGGCAAGAAGGTGCTCATTACAGGTGCCTCAGGTTTTACCGGACGACATGCTGTAGCGTTTTTTCAAGCCGTTGGTGCAGAGGTCGCCGCAGTCGTTAGACGTGAGAATGTTTATACGTTCACTAAGGGTACACATGTGCACGTCTGTGACCTGAATGACAAAGACCAAGTTCGTGAGTTAATTGACGAGGTGCAGCCTGATTATGTGCTGCATCTCGCAGGTAAAAATTCCGTGCCAGATTCATGGGCTGATCCGCTGCTTGTACTGGAGACGAATGTCATGGCGGTGCTGTATTTGCTGGATGCACTGCGCAGCTGTCCTGCTGCAAGAACGGTCATTGTAGGCTCACGATTAAAATACACACCAGAACCAGGTAAAGTCCCTCAGCCTCCGCATCCCTATAGCCTTAGTAAAGCTCTGGAGGAGATGGTGACCCTGTCGTGGATGTCTCTTTTTGGTCAGCAGATTATGATGGCTGAACCGGGCAATCTGATCGGTGCCGGTCCTTCAACAGGAATCTGCTCACTGCTCGCGCGTCATATTGTTGCCTGTGAGCAGGAGGGCAAGACGGAAGCTTTTCGCCTCTCAGGTCGGGAGAACACCCGTGATTTTCTGGATGTACGTGATGCAGTGCGAGCCTACGCTACATTGTTAGTTCACGGAACGACGGGTACGGTGTACCCTGTTGTCTCTGGTACGGAGCGTAGTCTGGGTGAGATCGCGGATACGTTATTGTCGATGTCGAGTGCAAATGTACCTGTGCGCTGGGATGGAGCCACCTCAGGCCCAGACGGCGCTGGGGAAGAGGAACAATTGTCGCTGCTGCGCAAACTGGGTTGGCAGCCACTCATTCCGTTTGCACAATCCCTTCAGGATATTCTAAGTGATGTTCGTATCCGGCAAGGGAGGGGAACGGTTTGAATCCGAAGGTGTCCATAGTCATTCCGTTCTACAATTGTCCTTATGTACCTCAGGCCATTCAAAGCGCCTTGAATCAGACATATGCTGAGACCGAGATCATTGTTGTTGACGATGGCTCAACGCAGTATGCCCATCTGTTGCAGCCGTATCTTCCTTATATTCATGTGCTTGGCAAAAGCAATGGAGGAACAGCGTCTGCGCTGAACCACGGTATACGCCATGCATCCGGTGAATATGTTGCCTGGCTCAGTTCAGATGATCTATTTTATCCAGACAAAATTCGGCAACAGGTTCAGTTTATGCTAGAGCAGCAAGCGTTGGTTTCTCATACTAATTTTCACTATATTAATGAGCATGCTGCTGTGACCAAATTGCTTGGCGGAGCAGAGCCGATGGCTCCTGTTGATTGGTTGCGCAGGTTCGTGAACGGTAATCCGGTAAATGGTTGTACAGTAATGATTCGTAAAGATCTGTTCGGAGCCGTAGGTCTCTTCGATGAATATTTGCCGTACACTCACGATCTGGATCTCTGGTTGCGGATTCTGCTGAACGGACATCACTTCCCGTATCTGAATGAGCCTCATACCGCCTATCGCTGGCATGAGGGTATGGGATCCATGAGACACGCTACAGTTATTGGGCAAGAAGCCTCCATGGTGTGGTCGAGATATCGTGATCCGCTGTTGCAGCGAATCGCGGGCATGGGGGATAAAAGCTTGGAGAAAGTAGGGGGTATTAGGCGGATCTTTTAAGCCTGGTAGTCCCTTTTTTCTTGAGTTGACTTTGCAACGTGCTGAAGTTAGGTAGGTGTACCCTAGTTAACTTGAACTAAGGATTAGTGAGCCTTACCACGTGAACGTCGTAATAACCTTAAGGTGGAATTAGTCTATATTTCTCTAAGTGTTTTCTTTAAATGGTGGGTTAGAAAAAAACTTGTGCGATCTTATCCCTACAGATGTCCCATACGCATCGAAAAGCATTTCATATACTAGGGAACGAGGAGTTATATTTTAGATTTGCAACCAAGAGGAGGGAGAGCCGGATGGAGCCTAAGGTATCGATCGTCATTCCTTTTTACAACTGTGCATACATTGATCAGGCCATCTACAGTGCCGTTCATCAGACATATCCTCATATTGAAGTCATCGTTGTAGATGATGGTTCTACGCAGTTTGTCGAGCGGGTACAGCCGTTTATGGATCGGATTACTTATATTCGCAAAAAAAATGGTGGAACGGCTACCGCGCTGAATGAAGGCATTAAACATGCAACTGGAGATTATTTTGTATGGCTTAGCTCAGATGATGTGATGTTGCTGGATCGGGTAGAGAAGCAGCTGAAATTTATGCTGGAAGTGAAGGCATTGTTCTGTCATGGAGCCTATCACTACGTGAATGCAGACAATGAGTGGATGGATACCATCCGTCCTGAGGTGGGAAGCCGCTTGGAGGTGCTGCAGGTACTTCTGGAAGGTTGTCCAATTAACGGCTGTACTGTGATGCTGGAGATGGATGCTTTTCGCAAATTCGGTATGTTCGATACCGATTTTCGTTATACGCATGATTATGAGATGTGGTTGAGGCTGTTTCCGGTCTATGAGCTGTTCTATTTCAATGATCCGTTAGTGTCTTATCGAGTGCATGAAAAGATGGGTACGAAGCGTCATTTTGATGAACTAAAGGCAGAGATGGAACGTGTTCAGACAAAGCATCGCCCCACATTGCTTAACCTGCTTCAGGTAGGTGGGTATTGGCAATAAGGTAGGTCTGTGAGGTGCGAGAATCGTTATAGATATGTTATATGGAAATAAGAGTATTCAGCATGTCGTATGGTTGACGGCGACAATGGAATACTCTTTTTTTAGCTGTTATTGACCTTTGGAGAGTCATGAACATAAGCAATGACATAGCAAAGGAAGCTGAGGTTTTTATCAATTTGAATGGTTAAAAGCTGAGGTGTGTAACGGGTTTCGCTTGTAAAACGTGAATGGTAAACAAACAAAACCCCTCTTGGGCAAGAGGGGCAAGTCAAGTCATTAATCATTCTGGTTTAGTATCTCCATCGATACGGGGTCAGGTAAGGTGTATCCCTTTGGCAGTTTTTGCATCAACGTATTCATGACATCATATTCTACCTCAATATGTGGTGTGGATACTGGAGTGGAGAACCAGCGATTATATAAATCACTGGGTACAAGGATCGTCATACGGAATATCCTCCTCTGTGTATGGCTTCTTGGTACACCTGTAACGTGCGCATTCCCATCTCTTCCAGTGAGCGATGCTGTTCTGCCCATGCTTTGGCCTGCATGCCTACTCGTTGGCGGGTAGCATCATCCTCTAATAGTGCATGTAATAAACTGCAGAGTGAGTTGGCATCTTGGGGAGGCACGACCCATCCCGTGTTAGCCGGGTCAACCATCTCAGGCATACCGGCAGTACCGCTAACGATGACAGGAACGCCTGCAAGCTGTGCTTCGGTCACGGAGAAAGGCTGGGTGTCTTGCAGACTAGGTTGAACATAGATGTCAGCGCGGCGCAGGAAGGAGGGGATATTGTCCAGTTTTCCAAAAAAGACAACGTCGTCTCCCACACCCGTACGGGATGCTTGATCACGTAGTTCCTCCATCAGATTACCCTCTCCCGCAATCCAGCAGACCCAATCCGAACGGATCGTTTTCAGACCAGCAAGTGCGTTAATCAATACATGTACACCTTTGATGTACTCCAGTCTACCGGTAAAGGCGATTACTTTTTTACCTGCCGGAGGTCTATGACGGAATTTGACTGCTGCTGAAGATTTATAAGACGGGAGATCGATGGCATAAGGAATAAGACGGAATTGCGATTCAGGCACGTTCAGTTCTGTAAGGGTGCTCTTGATCCAATGACTAGACACGAGAATCAGCTCGGATTGTGCAGCGCTTCTTTTCTCCAAGGAAAGGAAGTACCGACCTCTTTTGGATTGCAAATAGGTAGGGAGCGTAAGTTGTGGATTTGAATTTTGAGCATCATAAAAGGTTTCACGTGCAAGCGCTCCATGATAGCTTGTTACGAGTGGAGTGTTACGGCGTAGAATACGCTTCATGGCTACAGCGGCCACTGGATCTTGAGCATGGATGATGTCATAATGATTGACCCCAAGATACGCAGCAGCCATCTCAAAGGCATAACGATTAAGCTCATAATAAGCGAGAAGGGAGTCGGCGGTGAATTGAGGCAGGTCGGTGGGATTAAGCTTCGTTTGCAGCATCGGCCAGACTTTAGTTTTGGAGAAGGATTGATTCAGATTACGGACATAAACCTCATTGCTCGCTGCGTTAGTGCCCATAATATCAACCTCCACACCCAGTGATGTCAGGTGATCGGCCAATTGTCTTAGATATGTCCATATCCCACCCATTTGGGTTAATTCCCAATAGGTCACGAGCAGAACTCTCATAGGTACCTCCTTATCGCGGCCTGCGCAGACCGTTCTTCTATCTTTGTATTCTATGAAAAATGGGGTGCCTGAGGTCGGGCATTTCTATGCTTACGTGCAAAAATGGGTGAATACAACTGGCATTGGACGAGAGGTTGCATAAACTACATAAGGACGGATCGGTGGAAATGGGAGGGAGGGCAAGTACGTGGCTGTATATCTACTTGTGATGCATGAGAGTATGCTCCAAACGGCTGTTCCAGTCAGATATGTAGACATTGAGGTAGGTTGGGCAGGGGATGACGAAGCGGATGTATTTATAGGTGGAACGAACGATGTAGGTGGAGAGATCTATCGTTATCTGTTTCAGATTGGATCAGAGCATCATGGGTGCATGCGCAATTATGTTATTCCTAATTTGGATGTGTCTTCAGCCAGCTGGGAACTTCGAATTATTACGAATTATTCCCGTCCTTATCATCTTGCAGTTCGTTTGTATTGTCGGAGCGCATATGGACAGACTTTGGGTGTGCTCACGGAGCACCAGATGACCAAACTTGCAGATTAACAGTGAAGCAGTCTGAACGTTTAGTTCGATGATATAACGGGTACAATGTGTGACCAAACGGATGAAGCAGGTCGGAGCCTGGTTCATTTTTTTGGCGTCTAGAATTTGGCGATTACATAACTTCCAAAATTGGATTAGTGTAACTAGATATAGACAAGTTGGATCGTATGGATCTATATCTCGTACATATTGAAGCAGTTAGCGGAAAAGGAGTTAAAATTTACATATATAATTAATGACATTAAAAATATCTTGACAGCAAAGGTATTTTCGTTAAAATATACTATGATTAAAACAAAAGTTTAAAACGACAGTTTGAAACAAAGGTTTGAAACATGTTGTGATTATAAGGCTGATAGAGAGGCAAGAGATGCCTCCAGGCCGGAAAAGAGTGTGAGAATTTGAAAGAGCAAACAGCAATTCCCCAGAATCCAGCGGAGTTCTCGATAAAAACGATTATTCTACCGCTGCTGGCCATCATTGTAGGTATGATTATGGTCATTCTGGACAGCACGGTGGTGAATGTGGCGATTCCTAATCTCGTTCAGTATTTCGAGACAGATCTCAAAACGATTCAATGGACTGTGACGGGATACACCTTGGCTTTGTCTGCTGTTATTCCCCTGGCTGGATGGTTAACCGATCGATTCGGTTCCAAGAGAGTATTTTTATTTACAATTGCAATGTTTACGTTAGGATCTGTACTATGCTCGGTTGCACAATCGCCAGAGCAATTAATTATTTTCCGCATCATTCAAGGGCTTGGTGGAGGTATGGTTGCTCCGATTGGTATGGCTATGGTTTTCCGTTTGGCTCCTCCGGAGAGAAGAGGCTCCATTATGGGTATGCTGGGGATTCCGATGTTATTAGCTCCAGCACTAGGTCCAGTATTATCTGGATGGTTCATTGAGTCGTTCAGTTGGCACTGGATTTTCCTTATTAATCTTCCGATCGGGATCGTTGCGCTTATTCTATGTCTCAAATTTTTGCCGGACACGGATCGTGGACGGACACCTGCGCTTGACCTATTAGGTATGATTCTGGCACCAATTGCATTCTCCATGCTGGCTTATGGTGTTAGTGAAGGCGGGACGAGCTGGACGTCTGCAACTACACTGACTGGTGTGATTGTAGGTGGGGTAGCATTAATTCTGTTCATTATTGTAGAGCTGCGCCACAAGCATCCATTGCTAGAGCTGCGGGTATTCAAATCATCTGATTTCTCACGCGGCATTATCCTTGCTTGGGTATCACAAGTAGCTCTATTCGGGGCGATGATTCTGATTCCGCTCTACCTGCAACAGATCAAAGGATACACTGCACTGGAGACAGGACTGATTCTGCTTCCACAGGCGCTGGCATCTGGCGTAGGTATGCCACTCGGCGGTCGTCTGTTTGACAAGATTGGTGCTAGACCACTGGCATTCACAGGTTTAGGCATCATTTCCGGAGCACTGTTTATCTTGTCTTCCATCACGGCCGAAACAAGTCTTGGACTGATCATCCTTAGTCTGGTTATGATGGGACTTGGTATGGGTCTGTCCATGATGCCACTGAATACACATGTATTGAACGCTGCTCCTCGTAAACTGGTAGGTCGCGTTACGCCGCTCACTGCTGCGGCTCAGCAAGTCGTTGTGTCCTTTGCAGTTGCAGGACTGACGGGTTTCTTGACTTCCCGAGTTGCTGATCACACCACAGGAACTGGCGGAGCGAATGCAGCCAATGGACTGGTCGCTGGCTTCAACGACACATTCTTCTTGGCAGCTTGTATTGCATTGTTTGGATGCATCCTGAGTCTAATTCTTCGTAAACCGAAACAGATGAAAGAAGAGACGCTTGAGACAGGAGATCAGCCTGATCCAGCAATGATGATAGGTCACTAATTTCTTAATGATATGATCTGGAAATAAGATCTAAAAATTAGGTCTAAAAATAAGACCTAAAAATTTGATCTAAAAGCAAAAGAAACCGTTCCTTCTCAGATGGGAGAGTGATTCACCATTGAGAAGGGAACGGTTTTTTTGTACACATATGTTGAAGTTGAACATGTTGAATTAACCTATAGACATTGGATCAAGGAACCTTGTTACCGCATTTAGTGAGGCACTTGGGCTTGGAAGTCATTCCGGCTGGATTGATCAGCGTGGTAAAAGACCACATCTCCATCTTTCACAGGCAACGATCTCCCGCGATCATCCACTTGGTTCGTATTGAAACCTTCTAATCGCCACTGATTCATGAGTGGTGCATGGATGTATTGCAGATGTGGTGCATCTGTATTGCCATCGCGTAACGTTTCCAGATTGAAATTAACGACGATATATCCATTTTTCAAAAATACATCCGCCTTCTCATCAAGTACATTTTGCCTTGCTAGTGGCGTGAGATCCGTTCCCTTTGGCACAGCATACACATCGGCTGGCAAGCTATATTCACCGTACCACCGCTGAATGGCGGCATTGGCTCGGTCAACATTCACACTCGTGGAATGTTGGTCTTAGGCCCGATAAGTGTACGGATGGAAGCGGGTAGAATCATCCAATCGTAGCGACCTACCCATGTTTTCTGGTGTGAGATCTGGTCGACCAGTTGAACCATGTACTCTGCCAGCGTCGTTTGGTTGCGTTCCTGTGCCGTTAGTTCATAGGTGTACCGGTAACGTGCTGTATCTCCAAGTTCTGTGCCCGGTACATTGCGAAGTCGTGAGTTCAGCACGACGAATCTTTTCTCCAAATCCTGCGGCGATCCGATCCGGATCAGGCGTTCCTGTCCACGGTGGTAGTAGAGATCCACGGCCTGCCGTGTAGTACCATCCTTACTCACAAAATCAAAGGTAGGTGTAATACGAACACCATCGGTTGTGCCGAACATATTGCCTTTGGTCTTCAGGTCGAATTTGACATGATAACCTGTTTTCACCGCGATATTCCGAAATCCCTGTACAGGATGACTCCCCGGACGAATAGGCAGGACAAATGGTGCCAAATTACCTCTCGGATCACCATCGATCCCGTTGGTACCTGTCCAGTAGCTGACGCCACTAGCTACAGAGCTACCCATTTGTTTGCGAAATACATTCTCCCAATTGTAGTCCGAGATATCCGTCACATGAAAATCATACAACCGCCCAATGACTTCCACAGGTACCGTATCTGTAGCCACATAGTGAGCCAGATTGGTGTTTGCATCCGGTTGGGTTGTAAACGTCGAGGGTGCATTTTCCGCGATATTGCGGAATTTCACTTGGTAATGTCCCTCATCGACCCATACGGGGAGATAGAACGGAGTATCCAGCTGGTTCACCGGGATATCTACCCATGTTTCCGCAGGGATGAACTGGCTTCGGTCAGCATTGTAGACATCAAAGGGAAACTGAACCTGTTTGATCCGAAAATACTTAGCATAATCTCGGTTGCCATACCCCGGATAATTGGCTACGTCCAAGTGTTGTCCCGACGTTGGAATACGCACGATAAAGGGACGCTCTAAGATTAGCGCCGAACTAGTTGGGTCGGGTACCGTTTTCTGGTTGTGTGGCTGATCATCCGACACCCACGCGTAGTTGACGACAGGGGTATGTACCGTGACGGTGTTGATCCCCGGGATAGGTAATGTTTTGTTCGCCCCGCCGTTCACATTACCGGGAAGCAGATCGTAAAAGATCTCGCCCGAACTCGTCGTATTTGCTTTGTTCAGCAGTGAACTGCTAATCATGTTATTTGGCTTATACAGCACATCTCGACCAATCGGTGTTGGATCAGGAATGTTCGTTGGCGTAGGGCCGTTTTTGGTTGCTTCTGCGTCGTCCATGACCTTAGTGTTGTTAAATTTGACGAGGTCATTATTGACTTTACTTTGAGGCGTGTTCGACTCGGCCATACCTTTTAACAGTGCAGTATCATCCGGTACATCCGGTGGCGAGTTTAAACCGCCTGTTCGCTTCGGTGGTGTATAGGAGATTGCCGCCGTTGGTGCGGGTGTGACATGACTTTCCACCGCTTCATCATTTCTGGACTCGAGTGTTGGCGGTGTGTAGCCCGAAGGAAGCATGGTTACCGAGGTACCTGGAAGAGCATAATTCTCCATGGTTGCTTTAGCGATCTGGTAGACTTCCAGCTTGTTGATTTTCCAGTACGAATAATCTCGTGTGATCTGGAAGTTATAAGGTTTGGTTACGGTATCCCCTGTTTTTACGGGCGGTCCAGGTGAACAAGCGCCTTCTGGCGGGCAAACTTCTGGTCCAGGAATCGTCCATTCTCGCTCATAGGTGAGAGTGACACTACAATCGTACGTTGTCTTACCCGTCATCCGAGCCCAAGATTGGTCAAACAGGTAGTTGTCCGCAATCGCATTGGTATACAATGATTCGGAGGTCGGAATGCCTTTGAGTACGTCGAATTGCTCAGCGTCTCTGTTATCTGCCTTGATTACTCCGCGAGCATTCGGATCGAGGTCACTCTTATTCATTGTGGTTCCCTGTGAAGGTGGCCCGATATTAGGTGTACATGCACCACCACCGCCACCGGGATTTTGAGGCGTTTCAGGGCCATCGTACTTTGCATAAATTTTCATTTCGGGATATTTGTAGATCTCACCATGAAAAGTTACATCCCATGCATTAAACCATCTCCGTACTAATCCGTTTTCATCATTGCTCATAATCTCGTGACCTGGTAGGGAACTGTCAAATGTAGCAGAAAATTGGAACTTGAGAGTGACTTTTGGTTTGTTAGAATCATCAATTTTTACTATACGAACATCATGTATTTTGTCAGCGAGCATACAATTTTCTAAACATTTTCGGTATATTATATCGTTTTTGTTTACAATTACCTTGGAAACCTGAGATACCTCAAATTCCATTTGAGGTATAGATGGATTGGAGAGTTTTGAACTGAATGTTAAGTTCCTCTCAGACCAAGCTATGTTGGTGTCCCTCTTTTCTTGCCATCCTGAAGCTGGAATATCTCCTGCTGTTCCCACATTATAATCCCCTCTAACTGGAGGAAAAGGATCATTATTTGATCTTATAAAATGTCGTTCCCCATCCAAGTCATACATCCAATAATTTCCTGATGGTGAGCGGAACCATGCAAAGTATCCTCTTATTAATTCATCTTTAGCTGTAAGGTTGATTTTTTCTCCTTGAATTTCTCCGATTTTCCAGGAGGTATCGTTTATTTTGGTTAGATTCTTTATAAACTTGCCGTTAATGTCGTATATTGCAACAGAAGTGGCGCCTGAATTTCCTTTCTTAGGAACATTAACATTGGAATATACTAATTTACTTAATGGAATGTAATGATTGTTCTCAGAATCGACTTTCCCAATGTCACCATACAGCATTACGTCTCCAATAGGTTCATAGTTGCTTGGTACGGCTGAAGATGCCTTTGTGGTATATCCGAAATAATTCGTTATGGTGAGAAGGAGATACATCATCATAACGATTTTTACAATTTTTTTCAAAGTGTAATCACCTACTGATGATAATCTGGATTTAATTTACCTTGGTATATTGTAAAATAAGAACCTTGCCAATTACCCATTCCACCATACATAAATCGGAACGGCTTGTCTGAAATAAAGTTTGTTTTAGGAAACAGTGTACCTGTAGCAAAAGTAAGGGTTCCATTTGAAATTTCAGTAATATCTAAAGATGAATGAAATTGTTCATACTTCGGATTCCATGGCATAATTCCATACGTTCTATTAGGCTGTTTGGGGCTCTTAAAATTCTCGGGCATCTCATACCAATCATCGTTTTGAAATGAAACTAGACATGGAAATAATTCTTTAACGTTCATTTTGCCAGATATTTTTGTTTGACTGATTCCCATAACGGCATACCCATCAGAATCAAGGAGCTTGTAATACTTTCCGTTCCCAATCCATGCATACTCCGTATCTTCAATGATTTTACGGTTCGGATCTTTGGGATCACCAAGGTCAATGGCAACAAGTTTAGTGATTCTGCAGACTGCTTTGCCATTGGGGATGTACTTACCATAGCTTTGTTATTGAATGCTTCTCCATTAAATGAATCACTGAAGTATCTTGGTAACATGGTCATAATGTTGGTGTCATGCCAGAGTAATTCCGCAGCAGATACGGCATACTTATCGACGGGTAATTTTGTCCCTTGTTTAACAGAGAGAACACGTTCGATTACAGTGATCGCTTGTGCCCTTGTTGTACTGCCTTCTGGAGCAATCACTCCAGGAGATGTGCCAGATATTAAGCCGTTTTTGGTTGCCATATACATCCACTGAGTTTTTTCCACATCGCTAACACCAATTGCTCGCACAGCTACCTTTGACATTTCTTCACGGCTAATGGCTTTTGTCCAGATGGAATCCTTAAAATCGCCAGATTGATATATTGCTTCTGCTTGTGCAGCGTTAACGTACGGTGTATACCAAGAAGCACTTGCGTTACTACTGACCTCTAAATCCAATGCAGAAACTAGCATTTTGACGAATTCGGCACGAGATACATTGTTGTTGGGGAGGAAGGTACCATTCGGATAACCATCTACATAACCACGGGTCAGTGCGCCATTAATACTTTTTTCTGCCCAGTGTCCAACAATATCTCTAAAGCTTTGATCTGATTGACTGCGCGTAGATTGTACGTTTTGGCTATTGGAGTTCGCTGTGATCTCAGCATTAAGAGGTGTAGCTACATTTGTTGTTTGAAGGTCTGACCGTAATTGAGCGTGCGTAGTTTCTATTAGATTCCCAGCACCTCCAATGTTGCTCACAATCCCCGTTAACAAAGCTAAAGTCGTAATCCCGCCAACAATCATCTTTTTCATGCTTACTACTCCTCTCGAATCTTTGTTTTTCGTTCTGTGGTATGTACTTCTTTCTACCAGATACTAAATTTGACATAATAATCAATATTCTACCATGTGTATTTAGTTCAATGGTATTATTTTTCAGAAATATTCAACCAACAGAGGTTTTAATCCCCTTCCTGAGACCTATGTACCCTTAAAAAACAAAAAAAGGCCACGAATCCGTAGATTCATAGCCTTATACTTTAAGGTGTTGGTCGTCCCTATGTAATTACTTGAGAGAAAAATATAAAACAAGCATAACCGATTTCCAATCATTTGAAAAGGTGTCATTTAAGTCTTTATGAAAAGGGAACCATGATCCGAATATAATAATTTGTTTCTCAACTATAACAAACAGGAAACAGCACATCTTCCGGCTAACTTTGAAGGAGTCTGTGCTGTTTTCAAGAGGAACTAGAGATTGTTTGAGATCTTTAAAAGAAGATCCTTAAGGCGGTCATCATTTCTCGAAACGAAGCAGCATAGCGATCAGGTGAAAAGGAAATGCTCATGTGCTGACGACCCTGCCTACGGATTCGTTCACGTAGCCTTTTGTTATTCATGAGATCTATGGCCTCCGAAACAGCAGTGTTCACATGACCGATTGGGTAAAACTTGCCTGTTTTATTGTGCGTAATAAATGAACGCACGCCATCTGAGTCTGTGCTAAGCACAGGACATCCACAGCTTATCGCTTCAGCCACCGCATATCCGAATCCTTCAAGAATGGAAGTGGATAACATCAACCCACCTGATTCCGCAGTCATGGAATAGAAGGTAGGCATCTGCGAATGGGGGACGTTAACGAAAATTCCAATGCGATCCTCAAGTCCTTTTTCAGCCAACATGTGCTTGAATAATACTTCGTCTTCAGGATTGGCAAGTGTTGGATCATGGAACATCCACATTCTGGCGTTGGGAACTTGGTGAATAATCTCACTAGAAATATGCAGATATTCTTGCCAGTTTTTATTATGTTCCAGTCGACCAACCCAGGCGATAACCGGATAAGGAGGCACATCCACTTTAAGTGGGCTAAAGGTCTGCGTATCTAGCATATTCGGGATGACAAATCGATGTAGCCAAGGGCAGATGTGAATGAACATTTCTAATAAATGATCGGTAGGAGGAATAACGGCGGCATCGCAGTATGCTTGCAGATAGGGAATGGCCATTTGGATTGTTTCCAGTGCCTGATCCCGTGTGCCGAGTCCTTGTGCTTCAAAGATAATTCGTCCTTCATATCCTAATCCTCTAAGTCTGCCGGGCATGGATATATCCGAAGTGACAATAATGGCATCATACTGATGTTGATCAAGCAATACCTTAATCTCCGCGTCATTGGAGGCGGTAAATACGGGAGTTCCGGTGCCATTCTGTAGCCCAGAGCCTGGGTACAGGTATAACACATGTGCGTCTATGCCATGACGTTTCAATGCGGCTGTGCGTAGCCGATTCAAGGTGTCTACCCCACCGCTCGGCACAAAAAATGTGAATAGAACTTTCACAAGGTTCACCTCTGACTATTGTGCAGGATTGTACATGTGGCTCCTGTAGTCTGCACAGATTGTTATCATATCCTTGGCAATGGGTATAACTGCTCCTAGGGTATGGTACGTTTCCCCAAAGCACAGGGTGTGGGTGAATGTAACCCTATTCACATTTTGGACATATTTTTTTAAGCTTCCTTTTAAGGAACATTAATCTAGCTTTAGGGTATTGCAGCTATGCTGGAATAAACATCCCGTGTAGAGCCGTCAGCAGATCAAACGATGGCACACGGGTTATTTTAAGTGTGAGTTCAAAAAAACGGACGTTTTGAGCAAACTCTTTAACGGGAAAGGATGAATGATGTGCTCGAAGTGAAACAAGTTAGTAAAGTGTATGATGGACAACGTGGCGTACATCAACTGGATTTCACAATGGAGCGCGGAGAGATCGTGGGATTTCTAGGGCCTAATGGGGCGGGGAAAACAACGACGATGCGAATGATAACCGGTTATCTGCAACCAACGACAGGATCGATTGCGGTAGATGGCGTGTCTGTGCATGAACAAGGCAGAAGAGTGCGTTCGAAGATTGGTTATCTGCCTGAGACTCCTCCTTTGTACCCAGATATGACTGTGCAATCGTATTTGAAATTCGTGGCGAATCTGAGAGATGTTGCACCACGTGAAGTGAAGCTGCGCGTTAGCGAGATGATTAGTAGGCTGGGTCTACAGAGCCGAGAAAAACAATTGATTCGTGGGCTGTCCAAAGGGTACAAGCAACGCCTTGGACTTGCCGGGGCAATTATCCATAAGCCTGATCTGCTTGTGTTGGATGAGCCAACATCTGGACTCGATCCGAATCAGATTATTGAGATTCGCGATCTTATTCGCGAGCTTGGTGAGAACCATACTGTGCTGCTAAGTACACATATTTTGCCTGAAGTCAGCGCTCTCTGTAATCGCATGTTAATCATTAATCAGGGTCAGCTTGTTCTTGATGGTTCACCGCAACACTTTGGCTCGGCGATTGGAGATCAATTTAAAGTCGCAATTGAGGTGAAGGCAACCGAGGAACAGTTACATAACTTGCTTACTCCTTGGGAGAAGGTTCGAAGTGAGGTTGTTGCATCAACTGGAACGGAAGGTGGAACAGATTCAGATACGGTTAAAATGTTGCTTACCGGCGAATCCTCTGAGGATTTCCGAGAAGAGTTATTTTATCTATTGTCTGGAGCAGGACTACCGATCCTGGAGATGAAAAAGGAAAATCTCAGTCTGGAGCAGATCTTCCTGAAACTTACGACAACGGAGACACAAGCAGAAGTTGTATCGCACGAAGCGGAGGACATTCATCCTGCTACGTCCACTACAGATCCAGAAACGAGTGTAAATCAGACAACAAGCGTTGATCTGAAGCCAGACCTAGTGACAGACAACCATCAATCCACAGAAGAGTCAACGACAACGTCTGATGAGTTGCCCCATTCTCGGAAGGAGGAGGACTCCAAATGAGACGAATGATGGCGGTTTGCAATAAGGAGCTTCAGGCCTACTTCCTATCACCAACATCGTATTTTGCGTTTGCGGTGTACGTCTTGATGACAAGTTTGTTGTTCTATTCGAGCTTTGTATATTATCAACCCAGTATAGTGGATTATCGCCTCGTGCTTGGTGATACATTGTCCATGCTGTTATTTGTAGTGCCGTTATTAACGATGAGACTTGTGGCAGAAGAGTTTCGACAAGGAACGGATGAATTGCTGCTAACCTCACCTGCACGAGTTACGGAAATTATTTTCGGTAAATACTTGGCTTCACTAGCCATACTGGTTGTGCTTATTCTGTGTAGCTTGGTATATCCATTCATTATGTCCTTCTTCGGAGAGCTCGATTTGACATCGGTATGGTTGTCGGCGTTAGGTTTATTCTTTTTAGGCAGCAGTATGATGGCGATTGGATTGTTCGCTTCAACGTTATCTCAGCATCAGATGGTGTCTGCGGTAGCGGGTTTTATTATATTGCTCGTATTGTGGATGCTTGATTCATTTGCAGGCAATACAGGTTCTACTTTGCAGCAATGGCTCGATCCATTTGCGCTAACGAATCGGTTTGACAGCTTCACCAAAGGTGTGCTCAGTGGCCCGGATATTTTGTATTATGTAACGCTCTCTGGTGTGTTTCTGCTGTTAAGCATTCAAATTGTAGAACGGAAACGGTGGAGGTGAGAAGATGAAAAAATGGTTAAGTCATACCAACAGCACCGTACTGTCAGTAGCGGTCATTGGCATCTTTATTTTGCTAACGCTGTTTCTGAATTCTCTTGGAGGTTTCCAACTCGATCTAACTTCTAACAAACAATACACCTTATCTGATCAGACGCTTACCGCCATCAAAAATGTAAAAGAGGACGTCAACATTCTGGTGTTAACCGTCGAAAATGCGAATAATACTGTCCTTAATCGTGAAGTGACAGATATGGTACAGGAATATACGAAACGTAACGGCAAGCTGAAAATGGAGCAATATAATCTGACGCAGGAGCCTACGCTCGCATCCAAGTATGGGATTACAGGTAGTTCCATCGTTCTGGAGCAGGGAGATCAGCATAAGGTTATTGATATTGCGAGTCTATTTACAGCAGCAGGTGATGGAAGTGATGGATCGTACCAATTTACAGGTGAAGAAGAGCTAACTCAGGCGTTGATGAATCTATCTTCAACGGAGATGCATAAAATGGTGTTCCTGACCGGGCATGAAGAGCTTGGTTTGGATCAGCTGACAACACTTCGTTCGTCTCTGGAGCAGAGCAACATCACAACAGAGGAATTACAACTAAATCAAGCGGGGCAAGTTCCAGCTGATGCCGATGTACTTGCCATTATTGGTCCACAGCGTGACATTAGCGATACGGAGCTGAAAGCCATTCGCACCTATTTAAGTAATGGTGGTAAATTGTTGCTGTCCCTCGGATTCCATGAAGATATGGAGTCAGGTTGGAAGAACATTGATGCCCTTGCTGCGGACTACGGTGTCGTGGATGAGCATGCGGTGATGGTGGATCAACAACAAGCGAGTACGATGGGGCCTTTGTGGGTTGTACCTGAATATGAATCTCATGCAATAACGGATAAATTAGCCGAAAGTAAGCTATATCCAATGTTATCTCTGTCCATTGCGTTAACGAGTAAAGAGCAGGACAAATATACGTTGTCCCCACTTATTCATTCGTCAAACGATAGTTATGGGGAGAAAGATATTGCGGGTCTGCTACAAAACGAAACCTCTAACGATCCGCAGCAGGATGTACAAGGTCCGGTGGAGCTTGGGTATGCAGCAGATACGACGGATGGTAAACCAAAAGCGGTCATTCTTGGCTCCTCAATCTTCATGCAGGATTCAGAGATTGCCAATGGAGGGAACCGTGATTTTATTCTGAATGTGGCGAATTATTTAAGTGAGAAGCAGGATGGATTAACGATCAGACCTCGTATACAAGCTGGTTATCAAGTGGCCTACCTAAACGGTGAACAAGCCAGAGTAATATTCTTTGTGGCGCTAGTGGCATTCCCGCTCGTCTTTGTGATCATTGGAGTACTCTTATGGTGGAGGCGTAGACGTGTATGAGAAAATGGATGCCAACGATACTTGCCGTATTGGTTCTGATGGTGGGCTGGATGTATGCAGCCAGTCAAAATTATTTTCGAGAAGAAGCAGCGGAGCAGGTAAAATTGCTTGGGATTCAAGCTGGAGACATCGAGGCAATTACGATTCATAGCCCAACGACTGAAGGGAACAGTGTGGCAAGCGAAGAAACTTCGCAACTGAAACTGGAGCAAGGGGTCTGGCATATGGTTGAACCAAAAGCTTACCCTCTGAACGGTTATGCCATAAGCAGTTTGCTGGATGCTTTAAGTGCAGCGGATCAGGATCTTGTCGTTGAGGAGACTCCGACGAATGTTGAGAAGTATGGACTAGGTACAAATGCTGCAAAGCTGGACATACAGCTCAAGGATCAACGTAAAATCGAACTCACGATTGGAGGTCAACTGCCAGCCGACGATGCTCGTTATGTTCGTGTAGACTCAGGCGCTATTGTCGCAGTTAAGAGTGAAACGATTAGTGGTATCGAGTTGTCACGGCGTGAGCTGCTGGATACAACACCGTTCAACCTCGATGAGTCGAATGTGCAGTCTCTGGACTGGGAGGGTGAAGCAGCCACCTGGATATTAAAATCAACGGCTCAAGAAGGTGCGATGGAGAAACAGTGGACATTTAATGGCGCTGAATTGGAAGCAACAGATGCGGTCTCCTTGATCGGGAAAATAAAAAATTTAACGACTGCCGATGATGTCCGCCGAGCTTCTGAGCTGAAAAACACTGTCCCTCGATTTACATTTACAGTAGAACAGAATGTGAATGGAGAGACGATTACAGATGTATATCGTGGGCTTATGGTAGCTTCTGACCCAGACCAGATCTGGGTAATTACACCGGATGGCGAATGGGCTTACGGTCTCCAAACAGATGTGTTGCAGGATGTAGAGAATTCCGCTGAGGCGCTGAAAAAATGAATGTGGTGAAGCATTCTTATACAAAAATATTTGTAATCATGTTATAGATCTATCTAACGGTGCTGCATAAGTTGCAGCACCGTTTTTTTACATTTTCCAGCTAAGTCAAAGGCAGGCATTAGATTCCCCACCATAGGTTAAGGTTCCATATCCTTTCAGGATACCTGTATGCGTAGAGGAGCATCCTATCTCTGTGACCAAAACCATAACCCATTGGAGGATGAGACATGCCAACAGCCAAAAAGGCGAAAGCAATAACCTTATCTTTGACGAGTGCGATTTTTGTAATGGCGGGATTAACAGGTTGCGGTACAAGTAAGGATGCTAACAACATGCATTCCCAAAGTGTGCGCCATGAGGTGAAGGGACTTAACCGTTATGGTGTGGAAAGCAACGGGATGGATGGTATTCGCACCAACAATTATCGTAGTCATCGTGTCACAAGTTTAAAATCAAGTGATGAACTAGCTAAACGTATTACAGAAATGAAGGAAGTTAAGTCAGCTAACGTGTTGTTAACGGATCGCAATGCTTATGTTGCCGTTCGATTAACCGATGGACATGCTGGCAAGTTGGAGAGTAAGTCGACACGTGGGAATATGAGAGGTATGAGCGTTCACCCGAACAGTACCATGCGCACTGAAAGTATGAGCGAAGATATGGGCGGTTTGCGCGTTCATGGTGGGGATGGAACGATGTCTCCATATACTACAAGTGGTATAGCGCCAGGACTCAACACAGGTGCTGCAACAGATCGTAGTCACATGGGGAATGACCGTGGACTTTACGGTACGATGGGTACAGGAACGGTTGGAATGATGCGTGGATTGACCAACAGTGGCAAAGCGCGCACGACGGATGAAGGTCGCTATGGCACCAAAAGCGAGGGGCAACGAGTGCATAGCTCGGATGATAATACCCCAGAGGAAATCAAAGGCAAAATCGCAGCCAAAATCAAGCAATTTGCACCTAACGTCGAAAATGTCTATGTATCCGCTAACCCGGAATTTGTTGAGCATACAGAATCGTATGCAACAGACATTCGTAACGGTAAGCCGATCAGCGGCATCATCGATACCTTCTCTTCGATGGTGGAACGCATTTTCCCAACCAATGCAATGAATCCAAATCATCGTGATGGCATTCTCGGTGACGGTACAATGAATCGCACCAATCGTGATGGTCTTATGAATCATAATTTCCGGTAATCAGAACGAATGAGACAAATGTGCCTTTGTGTAGATGTTCACATCTAGTGCAAAGGCATGTTTGTTATCTACATCATCTCCTATATTACATATGCACTACGTGTATTCGAGCGATATATGCAAATAACTGCCCATTTTTCTTCTAAAACTGAACCATCGCCCTTGACCTGACATAAGATGAGTTGACTGTATCCCCTTAACCTTGTTACACCAACACAACCCGAGCAAGGAGGGGTGAACATTGAAGGGTATCGATCATAAAAGTAAATTTCTGTTGACCCACCGTGAACGCGAAGTATTCGAGTTATTGGTTCAAGACAAAACGACGCGTGACATCGCAGGGCAGTTATTCATCAGCGAGAAAACGGTGCGTAACCATATTTCGAATGTGATGCAGAAACTCAATGTTAAGGGTCGTTCGCAAGCAGTTGTAGAGCTGATTAAGCTCGGAGAACTGAAGATTTAGTTGCGAATTACAGTTAGGGTTAAGTAGCAGCATGAAAGCCTTTCTCTATTCTTTGTCATGAAGAATGGGGCAAGGCTTTTATGCTATTTGATGATCTTCCAATCTTCATGTAACCAGCCTAGATGAACACGATAAGTGTGGCTTCAAAAATTCTTTCCATCGTTTCTTGGAAAAAGGCTGATAAAACAGCTGCTCTAAAGTCTCGAACTGTCCTTCATTTAGAGATAGAAATATCGCTTTTTTGGCAATTTTGGCACAGGGCTGAGTAGTGGTTCTTGTACTCCCTATCTTATGTCTAATAGGAACATGGAATTGCAACAAGTCATGCGGACGATCCCAACCCTCCCAGCTTAATCGGCCTGCTCGCTTCCAATCAATCGCATATAAGACGTAATAAGGTCGATATTCACTTTGCCTCTCGGCGATGATCCATATGGACGGGATGATCTTCTTCTGCTGACGTTTATTCATTATCCGATCAACTCCTTGGTGCAAATTCATTATTCCAATATAAGGGCTCTCTAAAGATGAAACAAGTAAATGAAATCTTCTTGATTTACAGGTCATCGTTGTATAAAATGATGATATAAAAATAATTTTCTTTAATACATTAAATAATATAAAAATAATTTTCATAAGGAGCGCGCTTATGGCAGCCATATTACATGCGTTGCAGCAAGAATTGCAAGACCTGCCTGCTCAAGAACGGCGAATTGCAGAAGTGATATTGAGTTCGCCCTCAGACATTCCAGGCTGGACGATTAACCATCTTGCGCAGCAAAGCGGGACGAGCCCGGCGACGGTAACCCGTTTTTGTAAATCCTTTCATTTCAAAGGTTTTCCTGATTTCAAAATGAAGCTTGCTGCCGAATTATCACACCCAACAGGAGAAACGGCATATCAGGATATTGTGGCAGGCAACTCGTTGTCCAAAATCGTAGAGGCTATTGAAGCGAATCATCTGGCTTCCATAGCAGACACAACTCGTTTGCTTGATCTGGAGCGGGTGGGCAATGCAATTGAACTATTGTGCGCTGCACGCCGAATTGATCTCTACGGTGTTGCCACGTCGTCCATTGTGACTCAGGATTTCTATCAGAAACTAGTTCGGATAGGGAAGAGCTGTACCGCTTTCTCAGATTCCCATATGCAGATCACCTCTGCCTCTTCTTTAGGAGAGGGGGATGTTGCAGTTGCTGTATCGTATTCGGGCGAAACGCCTGAGACGATTGATGCACTGCATTGTGCCAAACAAGCGGGAGCCTCAACGATCTCGCTGACGTCCTACAGTAATAACAAACTGGCTGCGGTGTCGGATATCCCTCTATTTACTTCCTCACTTGAGAAGGGCATGCGAAGAGGCGATATGGCTTCACGAATTGCCTTATTACATGTCATCGACATTTTGTTCACAGGCATGGTGAGTTCCGATTTTGACCGATTCATTCCAAAGCTTGAGCAATCGTACCACAATGTACAGTCCTATCGGGTTCATAACAACGGAGGTGCTTAACGAGATGAACATTCGTATTTTTGAACATGAAGAAGATTTAAACGTTACAGGTGCCGGGATCATTACGAGTCTGCTACAGACGAAACCGCGAGCGGTACTAGGGCTTGCTACAGGCAGTTCTCCAGTGGGGATATATAAACAATTAATTGCGATGGTGCAAAAAGATCTGGTTAGCTTCGCACAGGCATCTTCCTTCAATCTAGATGAATATGTAGGTTTACCCGCCGAGCATAGCGAAAGTTATCGCAGCTTCATGAATGAACAGTTGTTCCATCATATCGATATCGACCTGGAAAGGACGTATATTCCCGATGGTAACGCACCGGATTTAGCTCAGGAGTGCAAGGCATATGAACAACGGCTTGAGGATCGTGGTCCGGTTGATCTGCAAATTCTAGGTATTGGACATAACGGTCATATTGGATTTAATGAGCCTGGCACAGAACTGACGGGTCGGACACATGTTGTGGCGTTGAAGGAAGAGACGAGAAAAGCCAATGCTCGCTTTTTTGACAATATTGATCAGGTTCCGACGCAGGCGATTACCATGGGAGTTGGGACGATCCTGAAAGCGAAGCAGATTCTGCTGATCGCTCGTGGTGAGGAGAAAGCCGAGATTATTCGGCAAGCGTTTATGGGGCCAATCACGACTGAATGCCCAGCTTCACTGCTGCAATGTCACCCCAATGTAGTTGTATTGTTAGACCGAGCTGCGGGGAAATGGGTAAGATAATAAGTTTAATAAATTATAAATTAATCCTGAGAACGTTATGGATCAGAGGTTGGGTTAGGAGGTTGGTTAGATGAGCACAGATGATACGCAACAGCTTGCGGCTAGCGATAAGATATCTATGCTACAGGGTAAGCTTGTGCTCCCAGATCGTGTGATTGCTGATGGAATTTTGGCTTGGCGTGATGAAAAAATAATATATGCAGGCTCGCCCGAAGGGCTACCTGATTCGTTTCGTCGACAAGGGCAATTTTTGCCTGTGCCTGAACATGGCATGATTGTGCCCGGATTCATTGATATCCATGTGCATGGCGGCAATGGCGAAGACTTTATGGATGCAAGCCAAGAGGTATTGGATACGATTACTGCATTCCATTGCACCCAAGGAACGACCGCTATGCTGGCTACATCGATGACCGCACCGAAGGATAGACTGGATCAGGTGCTGTATGAGGTTCATAAATATCGATCCGAAACGATGCCTTTTGCACAACTGGAGGGTGTGCATCTGGAAGGACCGTTTTTCAGCCCTAAATGGCCCGGAGCGCAAAATCCGGAGCACATTGTAATGCCTAATGTATCGTGGCTAGAAGAATGGGAGCAACAATATCCTGGATTGATCCGGCAGGTTACATTGGCGCCAGAGCGTGAAGGTGCGTTGGAGCTAATTGCATGGCTGCGAAGCCAACGAATTACGGTAGCACTGGGGCACACAGATGCCAGCTATGATGAGGTACAACGTGCAGTAGAGGCGGGGCTGCATCATGCCGTACATACATTCAACGCCATGACGCCACTGCATCATCGGCTTCCCGGTGCTGCCGGAGCCGTACTTAGCGATCCGCGGATTAGTGCAGAGGTCATTGCAGATGGAATTCATGTACATCCAGCAGCCATCTCCATTCTGGCACAACTGAAGCAACCATTAGATCAACTGGTGTTGATCACGGATGCGATGTCTGCCGCAGGTCTAGAGGATGGGGAATACGCAATTGGTGATCTTCCTGTTATTGTTGAGCATGGTGTGGCACGCCTGAAGGATGGTGGTGCGCTCGCAGGAAGCACACTAACGATGGTGCGGGGCTTCCGTTATCTTGTGCAAGAGGTTGGCTTAAGTGTTACGGCTGCGTCACGAGCAGCGAGTCTGACTCCAGCTCGTCTGCTGGGCATCGATCATCGGACAGGCTCCTTCGCTCAGGGCAAGCAGGCAGATATCGTTTTGCTGAATGAGGGATTGGATGTTGCGGGTGTGTGGGTAAAAGGACGGCGAATCGCTGAATCACTGAACTGAATCATTCCGGCGTTCTACGAGTTATATAAGATAGACAGTCTCGGCATATATTGCGAGAGAGGAAATGGTCTGGATTATATGATAAAATAGATCTCAAAATAAGATGGGATCTACGGATTACGCATCACGGAGGCGTGAAATATGAAACGCAATGTTATGCTTGAGCATGATCCTTTTATCACAGTGTTGGCAGAGAAGCTGCATATTCACGGATATTATGCTTTCTATGGCGAGCATTACAATGAGACCGATATGGAGCAGTATCGTAAACAACTATTTACATCGTTCAGCAATATCGTATGGGTAGAGTTGGATGCACGCAAAAAGTATATGATTGTGGATCATCGTGGACGCAACACGGTCATGAAACTGATCGAAGGAATGCTGAATACCCGGAGAACGTTGCGAGCAAATCAGGCAATGGCAGGTACGGATACCTCAGAAGTACAGCAGAACATCGCACATTTATCCCAACTGGTACATATGTTGAAGTTCACCACGTTTCGCACATAGAGAAAACCGTGTGTAACCTCACGAAAGTACATGCCATTGAGGAATTGAGGCACCGAAGGGCACTATACACGTCTAATGCGCAGGTTGTTTGACCTTCAATTAATTCAGTTGGCAACGGATTTACTATCCTCATCTAATGTTTGTATTTATCAAAAAGGAGTGCTGTCAAAATCAGGACGGCACTCCTTTTAATATTGTAAATTTTATTATCTAAACGAGGTCACAAAACTACTGAACAACGTGCGGACATCATACTGATACTGATGGATTGGCTCAATAGGTCGGTTTATTCCGAGTAGAGTATACACGGCAATCCGTGCCGCCCGAACCGAATATTCTTCCGTGAACACCACGTCATCAGGAATCTCACAGAATTGGCTGATAAAAGCAAGATTGGTGGAGCCTTCGGGAACGACCTTAGGCCGATCACTGTTCAATCTTGGCATAAATTGCGCTGTAATATAAGGCATCATGCATGGAATACAGTTTGCAGTAGCCATAATAGCTTCTTGATGTTCCTGGAAATGAAGATGGCCGATGAGTTCCTGCATAATCTCCTCTCCCGTACAATCACACATGCGTTTCTTCACGTAGTCGCCTACGTTATCGGGATATAAGCCGTAACCCCAGAATACGTTGACATGCTCCGGTTGCCCACGGAAATGTGGCTGGAAAGCAAGCACGACGGACATAAACCAACTCGAATCTTTGAAAGTGACCAGAGCACCCGTACCTGCACGATTGCGCGTAAATTTCTCCATCAGATCGAAGAATACCGAATCTTGAAAAGTAACGGTAAACGATTCCCATTTGGACTCATCCACATGATCGTTAAAAGAAGAAGGGTTGCCCAGCAAAGGTTTCTTGGCGGCAATGTTCTCCCATAGCTTCCAAGAGCTGCCCTTGCCGTTTAGCTTCGGAGCGGAAGACATGGAACCGATGTCGGCTCCCTCGGTCATCGAACCGTTGGTAACAATGACCAGATCACCTTCTTGAATGTCGATAGATTCCTCGTTACCGTTCCGACGCACATGCATCCGCTGAACTGTAATACCATCGCCTTCTTTGAAGTCCAGGTCGGTTACGGTGCATTTCAAGGTGAAATCTACGCCGAATGGTTCAAGATATTTTTGCAGAGGCAAGATGATGGAATCATATTGATTATATGGAGTGCGTGTAACACCTTCAAGCGTTTGAATTCTTGGGAATTCGTGAAAGAAGCGGAGCATATATCGCTTGAATTCTACAGCACTGTGCCAAGGCTGGAAAGCAAAGGTGGTAGCCCACATATACCAGAAGTTTGTTTTGAAAAAGTGAGGGCCAAACCAATCACTGATCCGTAATTTACCTAATGTATCTTCAGGTGTGATAATCAGCTTGCCCATCGCCAGCCTGTCGGCCATATCAAAGCCCATGGAGAGCACATCTTCGACCTCACCATCACGGTTAATGAGTCGAGCGTTGGAGTGAGTAGGGTTAGCATTATCAAACTCGGTAATTTCTTGTCTGACCGACAAACCAGGACGATCGATAGAAGGGATGGAAGCCAGCAGCTCCCAGAGATTTTCATAAGCTTCGTCATTAAGCATGCGTCCACCGCGGATGATATAACCTTGATCGGGGTTACCAGCGCCGTCGTTGCTACCGCCCAAAATGTTCATTTCCTCGATAATGTGAATATGTTCTCCGGGGAAGCCGCAGTCTCGAACAAGATAAGCTGCACCTGCCAATGAAGCAATGCCGCCGCCTACAAAATAGACCTGTTTATTACCGTATTCGTTGTTCACGATCATTCGCCTCCAAATAGGTTCTGTAATCACATCCCTAATGTAAGCCTTGCAGGTGAAGTAAGGTATGGTCAAAAGAACGGGAGTGTCTACTTTTTAGTCACTTTTGGAAAAATGTCTAAATTTTGATATCGGCGGAATCAATCGTGAGTGCAAGTAAATAAAAAAGAGTAAGTAAGTAAGTAAGTAAGTGAGCGATAAACGAAATAAGCTGCGCATCCTTAGGTGGATGGCAGCTTATTCTCATATCTGTGTAAAGCGCGTACCACGCTGCCTTCGATCAGTTCACTAAGCTTTTCAATGATTTGTTTTGGCTGTTCGGACATGTTGCTCCTCATCCACTGAATAATCAGCCCAGTAAACGCCAAGGTGTAAAAGTTCGCAACAAACTCCTTGTCTTCACTTCGCACCTGGATTCCACAAGCTAGTTCATCAATGACCCCCATGATTAGATCATACGTTACCTCATAGAGATATCCATCAAGGTGGTTTCGTCCAAGAGAATCCAGAGTGTTGAAGCAGAACGCCTTGTTATTCTCGATATAACAAAAGATTTTATAAAATCCATCCGTCCATGTGCTGTAGCTTCGATACTCCGTTAGACTCTCCACCGCTTCGGTCTTATAGATCCACTCAAGCAGCGCATAAATATCTTGAAAATGATAATAAAAGGTTTGCCGGTTCACACCACAATCGTCAACCAGGTGTTTGACTGTAATCTTGTTCAGCGGTGTATGCTCCATCAGTGATTTAAGCGAGCGAGCCAGCGCGTTTTTGGTTAGGTGAGAAGCAGACATATCATTTCACCTCTTTGTTAGGTTTAGTCTTCATTATCAGTCAACTATTTAGCAGACTCCATGATCAAAAGCACCAAAAAGCAAAACCGAAATCAAAAGGAAGCACAAAGAAAGACGGTATGAGAAAAAAACTGAATCAAAAACCAAAACTAAGATTCAAACAAAGACCAGGAGCAAGGGGAAATAACCCAATAAGTAGAATTCAAGAACTAAAACAGAAATGAATAAAACAAACAAACAAACAAACAAACAAAAAAACAAACAAAATAAATCCCCTAAAATCCAAAAACTCTAAAAGTCAGCTCCCAACCCAACCCAACCCAACCCAACCCAACCCAACCCAACCCAACCCAACCCAACCCAACCCAACCCAACCCAACCCAACCCAACCCAACCCAACCCATAAAAAAACCTTTAACCTATACCTTAATGATGTAAAAACAATTTCTAAACCAAAAAAGCAAACGACCCGTAGGCCGTTTGCTTATAATCCCTATACACTACCCCACTAAAGGTGGGGCTCTTATCTTAAAATCAGTTCATGGGTGCAGCAACGTAGTGGAGGGGACGAAATCGATTCTGGAGAAGCGGAGCGTTCGCCTTTATCCCCGTGATTTCTCCCTTTAGAAAAGGGAATCAAAGAAATCTGGGGATAACAGCGATCGTAAGAACGATTCGTCACCGGAACGTCTACGATGCACTCCCCCAATGATCTGGTTTTAACTAAAAAGCTACAAACTTTTCAAAAATTGAACAATCGTCAGCAACCCTTTGTCAAAGTTCTCCAGGTTGAAGTGCTCGTTCGGTGCATGCAGATTCTCGTCAGGCAAGCCGAAGCCCATCATGACAGCCGGGACTTCAAGTACACGTGAGAGCTTCTCAACAATCGGAATGGAGCCGCCATCTTTGGTGAAGAGGGCACGAACGCCGTATACCTGCTCATAAGCATCTGCTGCTTTTTGCAGAATAGGGTTGGATGGATCTGTATTAAATGCAAAAGCTTTCTCGATCTGTTTCACCTGTAACGTTGCACCTGGTTGAACGTGAGCACGGAGATGGGCTTCGATACGATCCAATACTTGCTGTGGATCTTGATCGGCCACAAGGCGGCATGTAATTTTGGCATGGGCCTCTTTAGGAATAACGGTTTTGGTACCTTCGCCTTGGAATCCACCCCATACACCATTCAGCTCGAGGGTTGGACGTGCTCCAACACGTTCCACGAAGGAGTAACCTTCTTCACCATACAACTGCTCCAGGCCAAGATCCTGACGAAGCTGTTCTTCGTTGAAGCCTTGCTTCACGAATTCTTCTCTCATCTCAGGGGACAGTGGCAGAACGCCATCGTAGAAGCCATCTACACTAACGCGTCCTTGTTCATCATGCAATGAAGCGAGCAGGGAAACGAGTGCATGCAGTGCGTTCGGAACACCGCCACCAAACGAACCTGAATGCAGATCCGTGTTAGCAGTGAACAGATCCACATGAAGTGAGCAGAGACCACGCAGACCTGTAGAGATCGCGGGTTTACCTTTTTCAAGCAAGGATGTGTCGGAGATAAGAACCATGTCAGCACGCAGCTTGTCCGTATTGTCATTAAGATAGATTGGCAGGTTCGGACTGGAAATCTCTTCTTCGCCTTCGATGCAGAACTTCACGTTAACAGGAAGCTCGTTGCTCTCTGCGAGCAAAGCTTCTACCGCTTTGATATGTAAGAAAATTTGTCCTTTATCATCCGTTGCTCCGCGAGCATACAACTTCCCATCACGTACGGTAGGCTCGAATGGAGGTGTATCCCACAGGTTAAGTGGATCAACTGGCTGTACATCATAGTGACCATAGATCAATGCTGTTGGTTTGCCAGGTGCATGCAAATGGTCGGCATACACAATCGGGTGTCCTGCGGTTTGAATAACCTCAACATTCTCCATGCCTGCACGCGTAAGTGCATCGGCTGCCCACTGTGCTGCACGATTAATGTCCTCTTTATGTTCCGAAATGGCTGAGATACTTGGAATGGATAACCATTCATTCAGTTCGGCCAAGTGTTTATCTCTGTTTTGTTGAAAATACGTTTGTTCTTTCATTATTAAAAGCCTCCTTCATGTTCTGCTTCATCCTATTGTAATCCATTTTTACGGGTTAATAAAACATTGGTTAAAAAAACGTTACATTAAATCTCGTTTCATTCACTGGGAAATGTTGAGTATAATATAAAAAAAGGATGTCATTCACAGATCATACAAATCACTCAGCAGGGAGATGAAGCAGTTCCCATGACAGGCAGATTACTCACAAGCAGGCAGGTGACCGCTGATGGAGCCAACTAGTCGTGTACGGGACATGGGTCGTTTTTTTCGTTTGCCAGGAAGATGGACGAGGCGACAGAAGGGGCGTTTCTACCGAAACAGCCTGATGCTTATTTTGTTGATTGCAAGCATTCCCGGTCTGATTACAGGAATTGTGATGTATGGGTTGGTCGTGAATCAGATGGAAAAAGAATTTAACCAGATGCATCAAAACCAGATTGAGAACCGAGCGCGGAATGTAGATGATCAGCTCGCCTATTTGGAGATGACCTTATCGCACTGGGCATTCGAACCCAGATTCGGCAATGCACTCCGGACGCTGGATTTTGTATATTTTTTCAAAGAAACACAAGAGATTGTTACGACATTGTACGTTCTACAGGGCTCGCATCCATTAATTCAATCTGCACAGCTATATTTGAAAGAGCCACAGCCGATTGTATTCAATCGGGAATATAACGAACTGCAGGATGAGAGCCAGATCGAGGCGTATGATCGATACCTGAGTATGGGCAATCATGTGTATTGGACAGATTGGGTATCTGGTCAAGAGGAAATTAAGCAATCCCTGACCTCCAATCCCAGCTTGTTACATACAGGTGCAAGTGATGCGCTCGTTCTTGTACATAAAATTCCGGGAGAAAGTGTCAAGCCGTTCGGCGCCCTAATCATCACGCTGGATAACTCAAAAATCGCAAGTTTATTGAAAACGCTTACTCCATATGATGAAGGGTTAACCTTTCTGATGGATGCCGAAGGCAATACACTGATTACTGGTAATACGGATGCAGGCGCCAAGGATTCAGTCTTTGAACAGCAATTAAAAGATGCAGTCGCCTTGCACAAGGATAGTCATTCTTTTCTATTCAAATATGAGGATCAGACTTACTCCGTATCATCCGGCTCGTTAAATCGAATCGATGCGGATTGGACGTACGTGTCTGCAGCTCCATTGACCTCGGTTACTTCACCCGTCAAGCTGGTATCCAAAATCATTGTGATGGCGAGCATAGGAAGTCTTGTATTAGGGCTACTGCTGTCATGGTTTGCTTCACGCCGAATCTATTCACCGGTTGCACGGATGGTTCATCTGCTGACACCTGGAAGAAACGAAGTGTCTACCGATGTGAAGTTGGACGAATTCCAACTGTTGGAACAGCACTGGAATGAACTGACTTCAGATCGTCTGACAGCTCACCGCCAGCTACAAGAACAACTTCCTCATCTACGGGACAGCTTTGTATTACAACTGGTGCAAGGCCATCTATACGCATACAACGAGCAGGATCTGTGCCGGCGTATGACAAACCTTGGATTTGAGGTGGAGGGGCAGCAGTTTTTGTTATTGCAGATGTATTTTACAGGACATGTGACATTACGAGAACGATTTGGCAGCAGGGACACAGGACTGATTACGTTTGCCGCAGTCAACATTATAGAAGAGGTTGCGAAGGGGTATTTTAGCCAAGTTAGTGTGATGAATTTCCACGATCTATCCTCGGCGATGTTAATTATAGCTCCAGAGAAGGATTCCTTGAAGCCGCAGGCGTTGTTGTGGGGAGAGGAGCTTATGGAAGTGATTCACCGAACGCTGAAAATGCAGGTCACCGTGGTGGTCAGTCGACCAGCCGCAACGTTGCAGGAATTGCCTGGTTTATTCGTGGAGATGGAGCAAGCTGTCGTTTATCGCAGTGTGGAGGTAGGCAGCCAAATCCTTGATCTAGATGATGAGCAATGCTTCAGCCAAACGGAAGGAGCTACCTATCCCCTTGGGCTAGAACGTGATTTTATTCAGGCGCTGAGACTAGGGAAGCGGGATGAAGCAGAACGGGGAATGGAACAATTTCTGACCGAGGTGACTCGAACCGATAGTACGGAATTTCAGGTACAGCAGATGATGCTTCAGTTATTGGGTAGTATTCAGCACGTCATGCTGCAAACGGGCGTTATCCCCTACCAGCTGTTCGGCGGCTGTAACATGTATGAACGACTGTCGAGCATTCGTGAACCAGCACAGATGATGCAGTGGATGAAGGAGAAAGTGATTAGACCGTATTTGCAAGAGATCGAGCTTAGATCTCAAGAGCCGCTTAAGCAGGTGGTGGAACGAACGATGCAGTACATTGATGACAACTACAGCAACGATATTTCATTGGAAGCATGCGCTGATCTGGAACAGATGACACCTTATGCTCTCAGCAAGGCATTTAAACAGATCTCCGGAATGAATTTTATTGATTATTTGACCCAGGTACGTATGGAGAACGCGAAAAAGTTACTACGTGAGACATCAATGAGAATAAATGATGTTGCAAGCGCAGTAGGATACCAGCATAGTTATTTTAATCGAATTTTCAAAAAACAAGAGGGTTCAACACCAAGCCAGTATCGGGATCAGTGGTTTACATCTTAATCGATTTTCAGAAGCTTCGTTAGCCGGGATTCCATATAGGGATTCCGGTTCTTTTTTGTTTTATAAAGGTGGCTGGGGTGCAAATACAAATAAAGAGAAGACGGCAAAAATGTGCAATCCTCTTCTTCAAAATGTTGCAAATCAAGAGCGCTATTGGCGCTATATCGGGCTTTGTACAGGTATGAAAAGTACTAAGCAAAAAATGAAGGTTGCCGGAAATAAGGGCGCTGTATAGTCTGAGTATCAGATAATTTGATAACGCTTACAAGAATGGAGGGAGAGGGCATGAACGGGAAGAATGGAAGTGCCGCTACAACAACGCAGGCGGATATTTCAAGTTACTCCGTAAAACGGGAGTCCAACTGGAAGCGGCAGATCAAGCGAAATAAATGGTTATACGTACTTGTACTTCCCGGTTTTCTGTACTTTGTAATCTTTAAATACTTGCCCATGTGGGGAATCGTTATTGCTTTTCAGGATTATCAGCCTTTTCTAGGGATTCGCAATAGTGAATGGGTAGGGTTGGAGAACTTTACAACCTTTTTCTCGAATCCAGACTTTTTCCGATTGCTACGGAATACGTTGCTTCTTGCCTTATACGATCTCATTTTCTTTTTCCCGGCACCGATCATTATTGCACTTTTATTAAATGAGATTCGAACAGCTTTTTTCAAAAGAACGATTCAGACGCTTGTATATGTACCACACTTTGTATCTATGGTGATTATCGCCAGTATCACTTATGTATTTCTGACACCTCAAGGCGGGGTGCTGTATGAGCTGATTGCGATGATCACAGGTAAACCGATAGATGTGCTATCCAACCCGGATACGTTCCGACCGCTGATCATTATTCAGATGATGTGGAAGGAGATGGGGTGGGGGACAATCATTTTCCTTGCGGCACTTGCTGGAGTAGATACAGAACAGTATGAGGCATCCATTGTGGATGGGGCAGGACGTTTACGCCGAATGTGGCATATTACCCTGCCAGCGATTCGTACTACGATTGTAATTTTGCTCATTCTAAGACTCGGGAACTTTCTGGACACAGGATTCGAGCAGATTTACCTGATGACGAACTCACTGAATCGGGATGTAGCGGATGTATTCGATACCTATGTGTATACCGTGGGGATTACGCAAGGTGCGTTCAGCTACAGTACAGCCGTGGGACTCTTTAAGTCTGTTGTGGGGATTATATTGGTGCTTGGTAGTAATAAACTTGCCAAAAAGTTTGGTCATCCCGGTATTTATTAATAGACCTTAGGAGGTAACCGCTCATGAACAGTCGTCTGTACAACAGCCCTGCTGGCAGAGTATTTGATGTGCTCAACTACATCATGCTCGGCGTTCTGGGGTTACTAACCGTTCTTCCTTTCTTGTATATTATAGGGAATTCATTCGCGACCGAAGCTGAAATTACTGAACGTAGTTTTTTCCTTATTCCTAAGGTGTTCTCCCTTAGCGCATATGAGTATATTTTTTCATCCTCCACGATGTTTCGAAGTATTGGTGTATCCATCTTCATTACCGTTGTAGGTACGTTCGTTAACTTATTCTTCACGCTGACGATGGCATATCCGCTATCTCGCAGCGACTTCTGGGGACGGAATATGCTAATGAATATGGTCATTTTCTCCATGTTATTTGGGGGAGGCATGATTCCGACCTATCTCGTCATACGTGGTCTTGGACTGCTTGATTCCTACTGGTCTTTGATGCTTCCTGGCGCGATCAGCGCTTTTAATCTTATTGTTGTCAAAAACTTTTTTCAACAGATGCCGCCTGGGCTAGAGGAAGCGGCTCGCATCGACGGCTGTTCTGATCTTGGGGTGCTGTGGCGTATTGTTTTGCCATTGTCCAAACCGGTCATTGCTACATTTGCATTATTCTACGCCGTGGGACATTGGAATAACTTTTTCTCTGCATTGCTCTACATTTCCGATAGTACCAAATGGCCGCTGCAAGTTATGTTACGGCAAATTGTACTGCTGTCGCAGGCCAGTGTTGGAGATATGGCGAACATGGATCCCAACTTTGTAAAACCACCGGAACAGTCCGTAAAAATGGCGGTTATTGTTGTGGGTACGATCCCGATTTTGCTGGTGTACCCGTTCTTGCAAAAGCATTTTGCCAAAGGTGTCATGCTCGGTTCAATTAAAGGCTAAATCCAAGGGGGAGAATGTATGGGACAACCAAAAACAGGATTGAAGAAGATGGCTATTGTGCTTTGTGCATCTATGCTATTAAGCACAGTGCTCGCTGCATGTAGCGGGGAACAACAATCGAATACGGGGGAAGCGGCGAGTGGCACAGATCAGTTGACGATCATGCTCCCTAATTTTGAAGCAGAGAATCCACCGGAGAATAGTCCGGTTATCCAGAAGCTGGAGGAACTGACCAAGATAGATGTTAACTTTCAGTGGGTGCCCAGCAGCTCGTATGAAGACAAATTCAATATCACCTTAGCCTCGGGCAAATTGCCGGATATTATGGTGGTGCTCGGGAAGTCGCCGAGTTTCATCAACGCAGCTCGAACGGGAGCATTCTGGGAGCTTGGGCCTTACCTGAAGGATTATCCGAACCTGAGCCAAATGAATGAGATCATTACGAACAATGCTTCGATCGATGGCAAAACGTATGGCATATATCGTGCTCGTGCTCTTGGGCGTAACGGGGTAACGATCCGGAAGGACTGGCTGGAGAATCTGGGGCTGGAAGAACCGAAGACCATTGATGAGTTCTACAATATGTTGAAAGCGTTCACCAATGATGATCCGGACGGAAACGGTAAGCAGGATACGTATGGGCTGGTGGCGAGTAAATTCACAGGTCCATGGGATAACATGCAGGTGTGGTTTGGCGCACCAAACAAATGGGGAGAGGACAGCAGCGGGGCATTAATTCCCGCACACGACACCCCTGAGTATATGGAAGCATTGCAGTTCTTCCGCAAGATCTATAGTGAAGGTCTGGTGAATAAGGACTTTGCGGTTATGGACGCAACGAAACTTCCAGATCCGTTTGTAAATGGTCAGGCTGGTGTCATGGTGGATGTTGCAGATAATGCACAGCGCATGGATCAGAAAATCTTGGAGAAAGACCCTGCGGCTACGGGACGTGTGGACGTATTGCAAGCGATGGAGGGGCCAAAAGGTCTGCGTGATATGCCGACTTCTGGATACTCTGGGATGGTCGTCATCTCCAAGAGCAGTGTGAAAACCGAGGAGGATCTGAAGAAGGTGCTGACGTTCTTGGATCAATTGAACGAACCTGAGCTTCAGGCATTACTTGGCAACGGATTGGATGGGAAGCAGTATGAGAAAAAAGGCGATTACATCATCCCTACAACAGATAAACTAGCGCTGCGGGATGTACAGGGTTTGAATCAGATTCTGATGTTTATTCCCGAGGACAAAACGTTACGTGTAGAACAAACCCCTGTTCGACAGAAGGTTGTTGAAGTGCAGAAAGCTAATGAGGAGATTGTCATCGCGAATCCGGGCGAACCACTGATCTCGGATGTATATGCCCAGAAGGGACCACAGCTTGATAACATCATCAATGATGCTCGCATCAAGTTTATTGTAGGGCAGATTGATGAGAAAGGCTTCCAAGCTGCAGTTGAATTGTGGAGAAAGAGCGGCGGTAACGACTATGTTAAAGAAGTAAATGAGCTTTACGCTGCGCTTAAATAATCTTTATAGTACGTGTTCAAAAAGGTCGGTTTTCAGTACCAAGAAGATGGGATAAAGATAGAAATGGAGTAGCGGAGCGTAGGCAAAACTACGTGAGCAACTTCATGTTTCCGAAGGAAACAAACTTCGTAAGCATCCACTCATTTCGGCTGAATCCCATATTCGACGCTAGGATGCCTCAAGGCATCCTTCGTAATCAAAAGAGGACTTTTTAAACAACCTCTTATACTACAGCCCGGTTGCCGTTAGTGTCGTAGTGCAGGCGGCCGGGCTATTCAATATTCATCCAATTTAACAATTTTTTTGTGAATTATGGCTTCCCAGCATTCGTTTTTGTTGTATAATCAAAGCGAAACAAACCCATTTGAACTAAAATGAACGATAATGGAAGATGAACAACCACTCTTATGTATTTGGGAGGAAGGCGACATGTGGAACGGGGATGCTTTTGAAAATCCCGAGGCGCAGTACCGGGTTCATCCCTTTTGGTTTTGGAATGGGGATATGGAAGAGAGCCAGATTAAGCGTCAGATCGCAGAAATGCATAAGCAGGGTGTGGGCGGGTTCTTTATATGTCCGCGTCAGGGACTACAGATTCCTTATTTATCTGAAGCATGGTTTGATAAGGTAAAAGTAGCTACCCAAGCTGCGTATGAACTTGGCATGCAGGTCTGGTTGTATGACGAATATCCATATCCGAGTGGTATGGCCGGAGGCGAGGTAACACTTGAATTCCCGGAAGCGAAGCAACGTCAGCTTATTCATCATGATCTGAATGTACAAGGTGGCACATTGCTCGATTATGAGCTGCCCTGGGGACGCGTTTTATATGCCAAAGCTGTTCCTAAGGATGCCCAAGGGAAGCGCGTATGGCATGAATCGATCAATCTGCGAGGATTCATTGGTAATGTGCAGACAGATCAGGTGTACCAGGAGACGGGGCTGACTTCGTATAATCGCAAGCGATTTTTTACATACCATACGGCTTTTCGCTTGTTGTGGGAGGCTCCGGCTGGAGAATGGGAAGTTATTGTATTTCAAGAAGAAGAGATCGATGATTTTAAATATTACGGGAACTTTGTTGACCCTTGCCATCAGGAGGCAATGAGTCGTTTCATCGAACTCACCCATGATCGTTATCAGTCAGCGTTTGGAGAACAATTTGAAAGCGTAATCAAAGGTGTGTTTTCAGATGAGATTGCACCTCTCGGGAAGATTCCATGGTCACCACAATTGCCTGGTTACTTCAGTGAACGTTGTGGTTATAGCCTCATTGAATCTCTACCTGCGCTGTTGTATGGAGATATTCCGGATTTCGAGCGAATCCGCTATGACTATTTTCAATCCCTGCACGTATTGCTCCGTTCTTCTTATCATAAGCAAGTTCACGACTGGTGCGAGCAGGCTGGAATTCAATATGCGGCAGAGGTTCCTGGTGTGCGTATGACGACACAGATATACAGCCACATGCCAGGTGGAGATTCCGCCCACGAGAAGATCGGACGTTCGTTGTCCTGGATTCTTGAACGCTACGGAAAAAGAATGCGCGACAATCCCAAAATGGTCAGCTCATTAGCTAGACAACTGGGACGGGAACGAAATCTGATTGAATGTTTTCACAGTGTAGGCTGGTCAATGACCTTGCAGGATGCCAAATGGATGATTGATCGAATGGCGGCCATGGGCACGAACTTTTTCAACTTTCATGCTTTTTTCTATACGATTGGCGGGCTGGCGAAGCATGATGCTCCCCCATCACAGTTCCTGCAAAACCCGTACTGGGAACACTTTCGGGAACTCGGTGACTACACCGGAAGATTAGGTTACCTGATGAGCACCGGGACAGCCGATATCCGTATCGCTGTGCTGGACCCAACGACTACACTCTGGAGTTTAATGGGTAATCCACTACATGGTTTTGAATATAGCGGAGAAGACGAAGCAGAACGGGCAAGACTGGAACGACTCACGAATGACTGGATGAGGATCACTACGCACTTATTGCAGAGCAGACGGGATTATGACCATCTTGATCCGGAACTGCTGGCGGAAGCCCAGATGGTTGATGGCAGGATTGAAATAGGTGCAGCTCGTTATGAGGTTCTGATTCTCCCACCCATGCTGAATTTGGAAGAAGCGGCATGGAAACAGGTGAAGCAATGGGTACAACAGGGCGGGATCGTTATTTCTGTCGGGTTGCCTCCGTATATACCTATTCAGGAAGGAAGCCCAGCAGGGGATGAAGCGGCGAAGTTTTTCGGAGCTGGCGATCACCCAGAGATACCGTATTGGGGTAATGGTGAACCGGAACAGCATGAGGGTAAGTCCCTATGGCGGCGTGGTAAAGGAAAGGCTTATTTCCTCCCTATGGCAGGTATTGATTCAATAAA
Organism: Paenibacillus sp. DCT19; assembly: GCF_003268635.1. Classification (NCBI taxonomy): domain Bacteria; kingdom Bacillati; phylum Bacillota; class Bacilli; order Caryophanales; family Paenibacillaceae; genus Paenibacillus; species Paenibacillus sp. DCT19. The sequence goes on along the minus strand of NZ_CP029639.1, from coordinate 5,220,483 downwards.
TCAGGCTGTACTTGAGTCGATGTCCTTGCTTCTGGATGAGGTTCTGCCCGAACCCGTGCGTTGGGTGATGAAGAACGAAAGTTCTTCACTGCTTATGCAGACCAGACAATTGTCTGAAGGCGAATATATGGTCTTTTTGACCAATCAGGAAGATCAATGCTTAGAAGGCGAATTGAAGATCGCAGTTGATGCATTATGGACAGTTGCTGAACGCGCACCTAATCAAGGCTTGCGGGTAGAGCGATTAGATTTGGAGCAGGGACAACGGTATGCACTCCCCATCCATCATCGTGGAGACGAAGGGTATATTTCACTACAATTCGCAGCTTATGATGCACATGCTATACGACTAACCTGGGATGATGAGCACAGTTCATCAGAAGAACAGTTCACAGAGGGTACTGAGAAGAAGCAATCTGCTCTTGGTATAAAAAATATAGACCGTAGTCATCATGAATTTCATTCAATAATTATTCCTTCCGAGGGGCCTTGGCGACTTGAAACGGTTCAGCCTAACGTGCTGCGTATGGGGCATTTCCACCTTACGGCGAAAAATTACAACGGTGTAATTTTTGAGGATAGCCATTCTGAGGTCAAGCCGTTCATTGATCAGGCAGCAGATTGTTCAGCACATAACTTGCTCCCGCTCCAGTTTAATCAAGTATTCGGCACACCAAAGAAGCCATCCATTGCGTATCCACTGGAGTGCCATTACGCAACTTCGTTTGAACTAAGAACAGCCTTATCTGAGTGTCTGTTATTCATGGATCGAAGAGCCATTTCGGGTGACTGGACGTTAATCATTAATGATCATTCTATCCGTCCGGATGCGTTTGAATCAGTCGAGATTACGGATTTTGATAATATCGGTTATGACATTACACCATGGCTGCACAGCGGTCTTAACGAGCTGAAGGTTACAGTTCAGATCACGAAAGATGAAGATGGAATAGTTGATCCTTTGTACTTACAAGGACGATTTGGAGTGGAGTTTCATCATGAGGGTATGGCTTCCTTAGTTAGGGAACCAGACACGGCTGTGCAGATTCAACCGGAGCCTCAAGCGTTATATCCACATTTTGCAGGAGAGATGATTTACAAGCGAAGCTTTTGGTTGGATCAACGGAGTCCAGATATTCCGTTCTTCGAACTGGAATTCAGTGATTGGCGAGTTCAGGATGTTACTGAAGTTCTGGTCAACGGATACAGTCTGGGTGTTCGCTGCTGGTCTCCTTATCGCTGGAAGGGTCAATCTTCGTGGCTTCGCGCCGGGGATAATGAGATTGAAGTACGTGTGACCAATACATTAGTCGGTTTGCTTGAAGGTACGTATTTTGATTCCTTAAGTCATCAGCTGCGTGAAGCAGGTCGGGGATTGACTGATGGATAGCTGGTCAAAGCACACTGTCATGATAGCGCTTTAAAATCTCACCACAATGATCCATAAATTGGAGTAATCACTACTTTGAGGTCAAAAGGAAAGGAGCAATCTAATGGCTGCATCTCAATCCAGTCTAGAAAAATTTGAACCGATCTGGGTCGCAGATCAGGGGGATGGAACCTATCGTAATCCTATTCTACACGCAGATTATTCGGATCCGGATGTCATTCGTGTAGGCGACGACTTTTACATGACCGCTTCGAGCTTCTCGCATACACCAGGCTTACCGATCTTGCATTCAAAAGATTTGGTGAACTGGAAGCTCGTGAATTATGCCATTGAACGGTTGGATCTTCCGGGGTATGACGTTCCCCTGCATGGTAAAGGTGTATGGGCACCAAGCATTCGCTACCATGACAACAAGTATTGGATCTTTTTCAGTACACCGGACGAAGGCATCTATGTGACAACGGCGACACACCCTGAAGGACAATGGTCACCTCTTCATCTGGTGCATGAGGTTAAGGGGTGGATTGATCCTTGCCCACTATGGGACGACGACGGGCAGGCATATCTGGTGCATGCATTTGCCAATAGCCGCTGTGGCATCAAAAGCAAAATACAGGTGTGCCGTATGGCACCGGATGGAAGCCGGCTTTTGGATGAAGGAAGGATCGTATTTGACGGTACAGAGCACCATCCAACGATAGAAGGTCCCAAGTTTTATAAGCGTGATGGAGATTATTATATCTTTGCTCCCGCAGGTGGTGTGAAACCGGGATGGCAGACCGTGTTACGGTCGAAGCAGGTATTTGGCCCATATGAAGATCGAATTGTCATGCACCAGGGATCTTCCTCCATTAATGGCCCGCATCAGGGTGGGTATGTAGAGCTGGATTCCGGGGAGTCCTGGTTTATCCATTTTCAAGATCGTGATGCTTATGGACGAATTGTTCATCTACAGCCCATGCAATGGGATGAACAAGGGTGGCCAATCATTGGCTTGGATCAGGAAGGCGACGGAACCGGTGAGCCAGTGATCTTGCATAAGAAGCCCAACGTGGGAAGCACACACCCCGTAGTAGTACCTGAAGTATCCGATGATTTTAGGGCGGATCGTCTAGGGCTGCAGTGGCAATGGCAGGCTAACGCCCAGCCAGAGTGGGCTGATCTGAATTCAGAACAAGGACTTATTTTGCACACACTTCCTTATCCTGATGGCATTCAATCGTTATTTGGTGTTCCACAGCTATTGATGCAAAAGTTACCGGCGTCAGCCTTTGAAGCCACAACTCAATTGACTTTTCACCCGAAGCAGGCTGGCGATCAAGCAGGACTCATTTTGTTTGGAGATGCTTATGCCTATCTTTGCTTAACGCAGACTGAGGATGGAGCCATTCGATTATCCCTGAATCGTGGGGAGAAGCAAAAGAATAGTGATCTGCATGCAGACGAATGGCAGGAAGAAGGGCTAGACTGGAAGGGAGAAGGTTCAACGGCTTCCGGTTGGACTATTCATTTACGTCTTACCCTTATCGAACCTGCACATGTACAGTTTAGCTGGAGTGAAGATGGCGTGAGTTATACACCGATAGGCACAACATTTGTTGCAACGACTGCACTATGGGTTGGGGCGAAGATGGGACTGTTTGCTATTAATACGAAGTCTGAGCCTAGTGAGGGCAAAGGTAAGTATCGTTATTTTGCCGTGAAGGAAATTCAGGAATAACCGTTATCGCACATTGTTCTGTTGATCAGTATAAGGCGCGAATACGGATTAAATATAGTCGCATTCATACCAATCCAACTTAATGAGGAGAGATACACAATGAGCAAAAAAACATATGTACTCGTAGGAACAGGTGGCAGAGCAGGGTTTTTCTATACCGCGTTAGCGAAGGAATATAAGGATCGTTCAGAGCTTCTCGCCTTGTGTGATACGAACCAGACACGGATGGATTATGCCAACAAGGTTTTGACGCAGGATTGCGGATACCACGAGCTACCTACCTATACCGCAGATCGCTTTGAAGAAATGATCGCAGAGCATAAGCCGGATACGGTGATTGTGACTACAGTGGATCGCACACACCATCATTACATCATTAGAGCTATGGAGCTTGGTTGTGATGTAATCACGGAGAAGCCAATGACGGTGGATGAGCAGAAATGTCAGGAGATTTTGGATGCGGTACAACGTACAGGACGCGATGTGCGTGTGACGTTCAACTATCGTTATGCACCACATCATACAAAAGCACGCGAGTTGATAATGGACGGAGTCATTGGCGATATCCATTCCGTGCATTTTGAGTGGTTGCTGAATACACGTCACGGTGCAGATTATTTCCGTAGATGGCATCGGGATAAACGTAACAGTGGTGGCTTGCTTGTCCACAAATCAACACACCATTTCGACTTGGTCAATTTCTGGATCGGCTCACAGCCGGAAAGTGTATTTGCATACGGAGACCTGCTGTTCTATGGCAAAGAGAACGCTGAGCGCCGCGGAGAGCAACATAGCTATGCGAGAGCGACAGGCAATCCGCAGGCAGAGAACGATCCATTTGCATTACATTTGGATCAGAGTGAGCAACTGAAGGCAATGTATCTGGATGCAGAGCATGAGGATGGTTATCAACGGGATCAGAATGTGTTTGGCGATGGAATCAGTATTGAAGATACACTCGGTGTACTTGTTCGCTATAAGAACAAAGCGGTTCTAACATATTCCCTGAATGCTTACATGCCTTGGGAAGGATATCGCATCGCTTTTAACGGCAGCAAAGGACGTATCGAAATGAATATTGTAGAGCAATCGTATGTTAATGCGGGTGGTGACCGTGCTAATGAAGGAGCGCTTAAAGGTCGCAGTATCACCGTATTCCCAATGTTTGATGCACCTTACGAGGTGGAGGTTGAAGAGGGAGAAGGCGGTCATGGTGGTGGTGATCCAGTGTTGCTGAATGATATTTTTGGTGATCCGGTACCAGACAAATTCAACCGTGCTGCTGACCATGTGGACGGAGCTCGCTCTATTCTTACGGGTATTGCAGCCAACAAGGCGATCCGTACAGGGCTGCCTGTACGCATAGATGATTTGGTGAAATTTTAAGCGGGATAAGTGAAATGTCCGCTAATTCGGAGGGAGACAGGAGAAACATATGGGACATCGTATCCAGTTCGACCGGTATCCGGGTGGAGTAATGAAAGCGTTGACGTTCAGTTACGATGATGGTGTGGTGCATGATCGTAGACTGGTGGATATTTTCAATCGTTATGGGTTGCGTGGAACATTTAATCTCAATTCTGGTGTGCTCGGTAAAGTGGGGCGAATTGGTGAAGATGAGGTTGCAGAGCTGTATGCAGGTCATGAAGTGGCTGTACATACTGTCACTCACCCTACGTTGCCATATGTTCCGGATGAACTGCTCACCGAAGAAATTATGGAAGATCGAAGAGTATTGGAAAGGCTTGTTGATTATCCTGTGAGAGGAATGGCCTATCCCAATGGTGGATATGATCGTTCACTCAGCACCAAGTTGGAATGGCTAGGTCTGGATTATGCACGAACTGTTGAATCCCATGGGCAATTCACATTGCCTGAACGACCGCTTGAATGGCATCCGACATGCCACCATAACCATGATTTGGAATCTTTAACTGAACGATTTATTCAGCATACAAAGACAGGTACACCACTACTCTTCTACGTATGGGGTCACAGCTATGAATTCAATGATAATGATAATTGGGAAATTATTGAACGGTTCGGAGAGCAGATTGGTGGCAGAGATGATATTTGGTATGCCACTAATATAGAGATTATTGCCTACTGGAAAGCAGTGAAGCGGCTGGAATGCTCAGCAGATCGTTCGATGATTCATAATCCGTCTTCGATTTCAGTTTGGCTAACGGCAGATCAACAAGTGGTGGAAGTGAAAGGCGGAGAGACGCTGCGGTTAAAAGAGCTGATTCAACTTGGGGAAAGGAGCTGACAATCATCCGTTATTTTCATGAGAACGAGGCGATTGCAGGCAAGGTTCATGATTCAATACCCGACGTACTGACGACAGTGGCTCAGCGTTATATGGGGGATCATCCCAAGCATTCCTTTTTATTCAGAGCTTACCACCGCGGTGGTTTCCGCAGGCTTGCAGACTACCGTTATGATCTGAATCTGGATCAGAAATGGAGCGATGCACATGCAGGACAATATGTATATGTGTGGGGGAAGTTATGGAGCCAGCAGGACGCCACATTAAATACAGGTCTGAACTGTTATAGTCCAGTGACTGTCTACGTGAATGGAGAAGAGATTTTCAAATCCGAATTGCTTCAGGAGCTGTATCCAGAGCGTAGAACTCAATTTCCGATCCATGTAAAATACGGCTGGAATGATGTACTGTTATGTTTTGTAAAAACCGAAGTAGGCTTTGGTGGCATATATGGAACCGCATCGTTCAAAAACTTCCCTCTTCATTTTCTGACGCCTGGCGTTGACCGTCAGGGTCAGGAAGGTTGGCTGTATTCGGAACCTGTGGATGAACCACTCACCTCACTTCCACATGAAGGCATGACCGAAGCGGAGACAGGACTTACATGGTTTCCACAGAGGGAATGGACAGAGCAAGAGCTGAACGCTGGTAACTTTGGCCGGATATTTGGTACAGAAGAGCCTGCTGCTGCGTATGCATGGACCAAACTTGATGTTACGGTACCCGGAACGACCCCAGTCATTTTGCAAGGTACACACACAGGTGGACTCACCTTATTTGTGAACGATCAGGAAGTATATTCGGGGAAGACAAGTGGTGAATTCAAGGTTGAACTTCCACGTAAGTATGGAGCTGTTCATTTAGTTGCCAAAGGCGAATGCTTGGTGGTAGAGGACAGCTGGGGCTTCACGATAGGTGGTACTACCTCTGATACTGCTTCCTCCAAAGGATGGAGGTTATCATCTCCACATCCGGTTGCGGGATGCGCGGATGTTTGGCTGTATACGGGCAGTTTTTCCCTCGAATCTGCACCCACTGCGGGTGAGATCGTTGTAACCGATAGGGTGTTTGATAACGGCAGTACCGGAGTTTACTGGCAAGTAGATCTGCCCGAGACCAGCGTTCGTCCTTATTTGGAGAATACGCATTATGGCAAATGGAATTATCCACTGGGAGTAACCCTGCTTGGTTTGCTTCAGACAGGTCAAGAGTTGAAGCGAGACGATTACGTGCAGTATGTACGAGCGCATATTGAACTGAGCACCTCTTTTGACCGTTATGGATTATGGGATCGAGACCATTATGGTGCAGCCGGTATCAACAATCAGCTGTCTGCCATTGACAGTCTTGATGATTGTGGCTCCTTCGGTTCTACGTTACTGGCGAGCATGGCAAGTGGTGAGATTCGCGGCGGACTCGATACAGCACACCGGATTGCTCGTTATATTACGGATGAACAGGAACGGCTGGAGGATGGCGCATTCTATCGAGTTCGGGGTAGCGGAGAGATGCGTCATGAAACGATGTGGTGTGATGACCTCTATATGAGTACACCTTTTTTAATGCGTTATGGTCAGCTCACGGGAGAAACATCATATTGGGACGATGCTATTAATCAATTCTTGCTGTTCCGCAAATATCTATATATTCCACAGCAACAGATCATGTCTCATGTGTATGATTTTGTGCGTGGACGGGCAACAGGTATTCCGTGGGGGCGAGGCAACGGCTGGGTGCTCTTCTCTCTAACCGAGTTGCTGACGATTCTGCCGAATGATCATGAAAAGCGACCGGAGCTGCTTCAGTTCTATCGTGATTTGTGTCAAGGCTACCTGTCATTGCAGGGAGAGAATGGTCTCTGGCACCAGGTATTGAATCGGCCTGATTCATATGAAGAGACATCCTGTACTTCGATGTTTATCTATGCCTACGCTCGTGGTATCCGAGAGGGTTGGCTAGAAGACTTTGAACCATATTTGGAGGCCGTGCGCAAAGGCTGGAAAGGGATTACGCGTATCTCTATTGATTATCAGGGGAATGTGTATGGCGTATGTCGTGGATCAGGTTACTCCTTCACAGCTTTATATTATCGAGATGATCTGGGCTGGAATCTGAATGATACACACGGCATTGGTATCGTGCTGCTTGCTGGGGTTGAGGCTCACAGGATGAACCAGCAACTGAGTCAAATTGGTTTGCCCACCTCACTTACGGCAGGTCAACGCTAAACGTTATACATGCTCCCTGTGATATGAAGCAGGATATCGTGTAATGGGAGTGCATGTAGACTATTTATGCTATGAAATGAGAAAAGCGGCTAGCTCAAGAGCTGGCCGCTTTTCTACGTGTAAACACAACGATAATCCTGATGAGGAACAAAAGGAATCTTATTTAAGTTTAAGTGCGTGTTCAAAAAGGTCGGTTTTCAGTACCGAGAAAATGGGATGAAGATAGAAATGGAGTAGCGGAGCGTAGGCAAAACTACGTGAGCAACGGACATTTCGGCTGAATCCCATATTCGAAGCTGAGATGCCGCTCGCGCATCCTTCGTAATCAAAAGCGGACTTTTTGAACAACCTCTTCAAAATAATTCGAGTTGTTCTGGCCCTGGCTCCTCTTCCACAATCGTCTTATCGGGAAATGGCTTTAATGGAATATCCAGCAGATCCATCATCATACGTGCATTTGTTGCGGCGTCTCCGCCAGAGTTGTTGTTGAAAATAACATATACATCCTTGCTCTGCTCCTGCAATTGCTCCAGATAACCTTTCCATTCCTGTAGTTCTTCCTGATTATATCGATACAGATAACGGGTCTCGCGCCAATTAGGCGCACCATTCTGATGCCAGCCTGATACGTTTCGACCATGCATACGAACCAGTGTCATCTCTGGATCTGTAGCCCGAGGTACAATAGGGATTGAGCCTTGTCCTGCCTGGGGTTCATCGCATACACTGTGAATCCAGCCCTGTTCCTTCAGGAAAGATAACGTACGTTCACGCATGGCATCTTCATACCAACTGCGGTGACGGAATTCAATGGCACATGGAATACCTTCCATTCTTAACCTAACTTCACGCAGTTCATTTACATTCTCTCGATTGCAGTCAAACCAGGGCGGAAATTGGAACAGGGCTGCCTGCATTTTGCCAGCCTCCATCATCGGCTCCAGTGACTCCCTGAAAGCTTTATACATCTCAGATATACTGTTGAAATAGGGCTTGCCCCGCAGGTGCCCTGTCATTCCCTGATACGCCTTAACGATAAAAGCAAAGGAATCTGGTGTCTCAGCCGCCCAGCGTGCCATCCGATCCCTGGGTTGCACAGCGTAGAAGGTGCTATCAACCTCAACGGTTGAGAAAAATTGCCCATATAAGGCAAGCTTGTCTTTGGCTTTTGTACGATGTGCATAAAGATCTTCCTGATCTCCCCATCCGGTGAGTCCAATCCGAATGATGATGTTCACCTCCAGTGTAAATGCAGGGATATCTGAATAATTACCCGGTTCGAATCGCTTCGACTATGTTTAACATTATATCGTGACGTTTCAGGCCGTTCAATGCGGATGAGGGATGGCGATGGCAGCTTTGAGTTTAAACGATAAAGACGATACAATGGCTAAAAGCTTATCATGAAAATGAAAGTGTACCAGCATATGACAGATAGAAAGGCTATTTACCATATGGAGGGCGAGAAGCAATGACGGAATGGTATGAAAAGAGTTTCGGCGAGGACTATCTTCTGGTGTACAAACATCGCGATGTTCAAGGTGCAGTTCAAGAAGTACATAAAATGATCAACTGGTTACGGCTTGAGCCTAATTCGAGAGTGCTGGATCTGTGCTGCGGTATGGGGCGACATTCATTGGCACTTGCTGACGCGGGTTTCCAAGTGACAGGTATTGATCTATCTGATGTACTTTTGCGCGAAGCGCGAGATATGGATACAGACAACCGTGTAGAGTGGGTTCATGCGGACATGCGAGATCTACCATTAAAAGGTGGCTATGATGCTGTAGTCAATCTGTTTACATCCTTCGGTTATTTTAAGGAAGACGGAGAGCAGCTCAAGGTACTACAGGTTATTCGCCGAATGCTGAAGCCAGGGGGCAGTTTTATCATTGATTTTATGAATACAGCCTACGTGACTCGTCATCTGGTAGTCCAATCAACCCGTGAAGACGAAGGACAGTACATTGAAGAGTTTCGCAAGATAGAGGATGGATTTGTACAAAAGGAAATACGTATTACCGACACGACCATACCCGACCAGAAAGCACGTGTGTATCATGAACGGGTCAAGTTGTACAGCCGTGAACAATTAAACCATTTGTTACATGAAGCAGGTCTGATCGTCGATCAGGTTCATGGAGGATATGATGAAGAGAAATATGATGAACAGGAATCGTCACGTATGATCTTTGTGGGTCATCGTCCTGAAGAGTAAGGAATGGAGAGTAATCATTTATGAAGAGATCAGAAGCGATAACCATGCCGGAATACATACACCGGGTCAAGATAACGATGTCTTTTCCTTTGCGTTGGGTGAACAGTTATGTATTACGTGAGAGCGATGGAACGATTACGATTGTAGATCCAGGGCCGCGTAGCAGCGAGACTGAACTAGAGTGGCAGGAAGCGCTATCAAATTTAGGATTATCCTTTCAATCCATTAGCCAAATTGTATTAACGCACCACCATCCAGATCATCTGGGTTTGTCTGGCTGGCTGCAGCAAAAGACAGGTGCTCCTGTTCGCATGTCTAGTCGATCCATGAAAGAAGCGGAGTACATGTGGGGGCAGAACGCCACCATTAATGTCGTGCTACCTGAATATTATGGACAGCATGGGATGCCAGCAGATAAGACAAAACAGATTCATGAGCACATGGAGAGCTTTGATTCGCAGATTACCCCTCTTCCAGAGATAACTCCTATAGAAGATGGTGAGTGGTTGCAGATGGGGGGCCAGCGGTGGCTGGCGGTGGAAACAGGAGGACATGCTCCAGGACATTTAACCTTTTATGCTCCGGAGTCGAGAGAGATCCTGTGCGGGGATGCCGTTTTGCCACAGATTTCACCTAATGTCAGTCTTCAGCCCGGAAGTGATACGCAGCCCTTACTATCCTATATGGAGGGTTTGCATCGTCTTGGAGCTCTGGATGTGGAGCGAGCTTATCCTGGGCATCGTAATCCGTTTCTTCATTTCAATGAACGAACGGTTCACCTGCTCACACATCATGAGGAACGACTTCAGAAGATGGCTGAGCGAGTAGCGGAGGCACCTGTGAGTGCTTATGACCTTTGTATATTCATGTTTAGCGACCGCTTGAGCATCCATCAGCTGCGATTTGCGATGAGCGAAACGTTAGCACATCTACAGGAGTTGATCCGGCGAGCAATCGTTGTTCAGCAGGAACAGAGAGACGGTACGTTTTTGTTTAACATCAAGAAGTGAATGCATTATGATGTTTACATTTTGCTAGCGTGGCGCTTAACCATAAGGTTCTGGTACCAGAGAGGATCTCTGACCAGAGCCTTTTTGTGTTGAACTTTTTGTGGCGGAACCTGTAATGTAAATTCCTTGATCTAACTGTAAAGCTTTAGCCTTTCTTAACGGTTCATTCATCTACTTTTAAGCCAGCCTGCCTATGATAGGAACATGAACTTCACCATAGAAGGTAGGGAAGATCGATGATGAAGAAAAAACGTAACCAATGGAGAAAATGGCAAGCCTCGGCCGCAGCAACATTAGCGGTGGCTGCACTCTTTCAATATGTAAGATCTTCGGATGCTTTTGACGTCGCTTATGCATCTGCTAATGGAATAGTTACAAGTAACACCCCCAACAGTGAGGTGGCTACGCGAGATGACGTAATGGATGAATGGAACAACAGTCGAACGGACAGCTCTGATCCTGGTCTTCGGTACAACCAGGATTACGGAAACAACCAACAAAATCAGCAAAACGATTCCAGATCCTATAGTGGCAGTTATCAGTCACGCACAGGTGCATCATGAGCCGGGTTGAGCAGCAACAGGCAGTCCTTCCGCTAGTTTCGCGCTTCCGCGCGATGAATACGGTGATCGAGGTGCACTTAGTCACGGGGCAGGAGGAAGCTGAGCATGCTGCAGACCTAGTACAGAATTGGTTTGAAACACAGGAGAAACGTTTTAGCCGCTTTGTACCAGATAGTGAACTTAACCGACTAAATCGCTCTACAGGCTGGTTGCCTGTATCGGCTGCGATGGATGAAGTGCTGAGTCTCGCCTACGGATACATTGGTCAGACGGAAGGTATCTTTCAGCCAGGCATTTCTCAGGCACTTTGTCAGCAAGGATACGATGTAAGCTTTGAGCAGTTGCAATCAGGGATGCTTACCAAGCAGCAGGATTGGAGTAATACAGCACAGTTGGTGTCTTCCACCTCATCGGATGCAATATTTGATTACTGTCGTCCGGGTTGGATGCACAGAGAGGGGAGTCGAATGGTTCACTTGGATCCTGGGACTGAGCTGGATCTTGGCGGTATCGTCAAAGGATGGGCTGTAGAACGTATAGCGGATTGGCTGCAACGTTCACTTCATATCCCTGCTGGGATGATTAATGCTGGTGGCGATATTCAGGTCTGGGGCACCCCTGCTCATTCCAGCTGGACGGTCTATATCACTGACCCGTTCTTGGAGAAGCGCAATCTAACAGGCAGCATTCAGCTAGATCGTGGAGCAGTCGCGACGTCGAGTCTGGTACGGAGACAATGGCTACATCCTAGTGGTAATGGTCAAATGGCTCATCATTTAATCGACCCTCGAACGCTGCAGTCCGCGAATACGGATATCGTACAGTGTACTGTTCTGGGACAACACACCTCCCAATGCGAGATTATAGCGAAGACCGTTTGCATCCTGGGAAGTGAAGAAGCGATTCGTTGGTTGAATCGGCATTATGACCGTCATGACGTGTTATGGGTAACACGGGACGGCAGTATGTGGTTCAGAGGAAATACAGATAAACTAGCTGAGCGCTGGCCTGGCATTGATCCCGATCACCGTTTTAGCCTGATTTAAGAGGTTGCTCAAAAAGTCGCTTGAGCTCGCAGTTTAAAAAACAATTCTATCGGATGTGGGGGAGCCGCTTATGGCACAATGGATTGTAGATTATCTACCAACCTGGAGTTTAATTCGAATTAGTGGTATAGCCGCTTATCTGTTGCTCTTTGCAGGAGTGTTTCTAGGCATTGCTCAAGGCATGCCGGCAGCAAAGGGAAAGCCAAAAGCGGCGATGTATAAATGGCATACGAGAACCACATGGCTAGCTTTTGGGCTGGGGATTGCCCATGCGTTAATCCTGTATATTGATCATTACAGTCCGTTTAGCTGGAGTGAATTGTTAATTCCTTTTACAGCCTCGGTGCATCCGATTGGAAGTGGACTAGGAACGTTATCCTTTTATGGACTGGTCATTGTTCTACTCTCTAGTGATCTTCGTAACAAGCTTGGCCGCAAATGGTGGTTTATCTTCCATATGTTGTCCTATCCGGTGTTCATCGGTTTACTCATTCATGGATTTGTGACAGGCTCGGATTCTAGCAACGTATTGATTCGTTTGATGTATGTATTCACCGGGTTAAGTATTATCGGAATGACCGTGTTGCGTGGTTTGATGCGGGAGCGTAAGGGTCCTGAGATTACGATCGGTCGCAAACCCGTACAGCCTGAATCCACCGTTGAACGGAACTGGAATGAGCTATATCAGTTGGCAAAAGTCGGCGTAGGCAGACAGGAGCACTTGAAATAGTTTTGTGGACAAAATTGGCTCTACGGAGCCAATTTTTTTGTTGTTTTGTGCGTAGTTTGAAAGAGCTTCTATCATCTTCGCGTGGCAAGTGCACCTTCTGCACCCATCTTTTGCACCCACAACGTATCAGTCTTTCTCCTTAAAAATGACAAACAAGCTAATCATCCTGTCTCTAGTTACTCGAAGAGAAAGGATAGATTAGCTTGAGCGGGAAATATGTGTTTATGACTTAAATGGTGTGTTCAAAAAGGGACGCTGAGATGCCTTCAGGCATCAATAGTAATCAAAAGCGTTTTTATGACAACCTTTTAAATGGCATCATCGCTTACGGGCTTCTCACCAAGCTCTTCTTCGCGCTCGGATTGTTTGCGATGGGCAATACGGCTACTTGCTGCGGATGCAATTGCACCTACAATGTCGTCAAGGAACGTGTGCACAGGGCCCTGGCTCTTATCGTTTAGACGTTCAAGCACCCCTGGCTTCAGCTTGTCCACATACCCGTAATTGGTAAAGCCAATGCTCCCGTATACATTCACGATGGAAAAGGCGAGAATCTCATCGACGCCATACAGCCCCTCATCATTTTCGATCATATCTTGCAAAGGCGCAAGGAGTTGACCTTGCTCTGCCAGCAAGTCGAGTTGAATTCCTGTCAGGACAGCGTTCTGAACCTCACGCTTCTTCAGCACCATCTCCACATTTTCAATACATTCTTCCATGGTAAGGTCTGGGTAATATTTCTTCTGAAGAAACATGACGAGTTCCGCGATCTCAAGGATCGTAACGCCCCGTTTATGTAGCCATTCCCGGGTTGCCTCCGCGACTTTGCGGCTATTGAGGCTATAAGGGATTTTTTCTTGCTCAGAATGTTCCATGGGCGATTCCTCCTCTGATGTTAGCAATGCCACTATTCTTGTCTCCTAATACGTTATTAACCGTTTCAGGTTTCTTTATTATTTTTTAGTTATTTTTTGAACGAAGGCTCGTATACATGGTAGTACAAACTGTAAAAATGATGAGGGGAACGAGATCATGAGTAAGATCCGTAATTTCCGTAAAGCATCAGCAGCTGCACTACTGAGCATACCAATGGTGTTGTCTGGCTGTAGTATGTTTAATGCACAGTCTTCCGAAGCAGTAGATCCACCGCCGCCGATCCAAGAAGCTGCCATGATTCAAGCCGCTGAGGGAAATGGTGTATTGGCTACACTCCCGCTCACTACTGTTTATTTGCAAAATCAGCAGGGATTACTCGCTCCAGTGTCACTGACGCTTCCATCCGGTACGGATATAGGTAGTCCCAAAACGGCACTCGATACATTAGTCACAGGTGGCCCATATGCGGGGATGCTTCCTGAAGGGTTCCAAGGTGTGCTTCCTCAGGGAACTGTCGTGCAGAATGTCACTATTCATGCAGAGGATAAGCTCGCGGTGGTTGAGTTCTCTGGCAATTTTGCCAAGTATGATGCCAAGGATGAGCGCAAATTGCTGGAGGCTGTAACATGGACGTTGACAGGTACACCGGATGTGGAGAACGTGCAGATCTGGGTAGATGGCAAAAAGCTATCACAAATGCCGGTAAACAGCACGCCATTGCCAGAGCCGTTGAACCGGGCTGTAGGTATTAATCTCGACCTGGGCGATAGCTTTACTACGAACAGCAGTCCGGTCACCGTTTATTTCTCAGCCGCATCACCAGCAGGAATTCAGTATTACGTTCCAGTGACACGTCTCGTGACTCCAGAGGGAGACCGGGTACAAGCTGCACTGAACGAACTGATCAAAGGCCCAGCAAAAGGCGGCGAGCTGGAAGAGGTCATGACGGGCGGTACGGAACTGCAATCGGTCAAAACATCAGAAGATGGGACAGTAACCGTTGCACTTAAGGATGATATGTTTACCGAGGGTGATATCGTGCCAAGTGAATTATTGCAATCCGTGGTGCTCACTACGGCAGAAAATACGGTAAGCAAAGATACCAAAGTGCAGATTGAATGGAATGGGCAAAAAACCGTCATGAGTGATGATAATCAGGATTATAGTGCGCCTGTATCTAAGCCAGAGCATATCAATGAAATTCCGATTTAAGCAATCTAGGGATGAGCATATTTACAATCCTTTTAACCTTGAAGCGGCACACGTTGAAGTAACATTCAACGGATATAGGTGCTTTTGCAAGAACTCTTTGGTAAAATAAAAGAGATTAGTGAAAGTGTGATACAGCTCGACATTACAGGATGCTTAAGTCGTAGGAGGCAGAAATGATGAGATCTAACGGACGAAACAGCGAACAGCTGCGGCCGATGAATTTAACAATTAACACGAATAAATACGCCGAAGGTTCTGTACTGATAGAAGTCGGAGATACCAAAGTGATATGTACAGCTACAGTGGAGGAACGTGTTCCTCCCTTTATGAAAGGGCAAGGAAAAGGCTGGGTAACAGCAGAATATTCCATGCTGCCACGTGCAACACACACTCGGAATCAACGTGAAGCTAACCGCGGTAAATTGACTGGACGCACGATGGAAATCCAGCGTCTGATTGGCCGGGCACTGCGTTCGGTTGTTAATTTGCAGGCGCTTGGTGAGCGCACGATTACGCTGGATTGTGATGTGATCCAAGCAGATGGAGGCACGCGTACAACGTCCATCACCGGTTCGTTTGTTGCTTTGGCGCTCGCTGTAAACAAAATTGCACAACAGCACAAACTGCAAGTATTCCCAATCACAGACTTCATTGCAGCGGTAAGTGTGGGTGTTGTAGGTGAACAGCCTGTGCTGGATCTGAATTATGATGAGGACTCCAAAGCTAAAGTTGATATGAACTTGGTCATGACAGGTAGCGGGAAGTACGTAGAATTACAGGGAACAGGTGAAGAAGCTCCGTTCGACCGTCGTGAATTGAATACGATGCTGGAACTAGGTGAGCAAGGGATCCTGGAAATGATTGAGCGGCAAAAAGAAGTGCTTGGACCGATCGCACTCAAAATTGGTGCACGCGGCTTAGGGGAAGCTTAAGCATGAGCTTGGATAGTTCCATTATCATTGTTGCTACTCGTAATCAAGGGAAAGTAAGGGAGTTCGCTCATGCCTTTGCTCCCCTTGGCAAAGAGGTCAAGAGTATGTTTGATTATCCTGAACTACCAGATGTCGTTGAGGATGGCGTAACGTTTGCGGAGAACGCGTGGAAGAAAGCCAAAACCGTAGGTGATGCGCTTGGTCTTCCGGTACTCGCTGACGATTCCGGGTTATGCGTTGATCTATTAGACGGAGATCCAGGAGTATATTCAGCAAGATATGCAGGTGAAGGGGCAACGGATGAGCAGAACAATGCTAAATTGCTGGATGCGCTTGAAACGTTGAAATCTGGGAAGATACAGAGCAACCGTTGCTTAGTCCGGCACGCTTTGTCTGTGCGTTGGTGTTGTATGATCCAGCAACCGGAGATAAGTTTGAGGCGGAAGGCACTGCGGAAGGCTGGATTATGGCTGAAGCAGCAGGTGCTGGTGGCTTTGGATATGATCCACTTTTCTATGTGCCTGAGTACGAGATGACTATGGCTGAATTGACACTTGAACAGAAACAAGCCATCAGTCACCGCGGCCATGCACTTAGAGCACTCGTTTCCAGACTGGCGAATTAAAGAAATCGCATGAATAGTAGGACACGTCATTTTATGCAATGACCATTCTGCTATTCGTGCTTTTTTTGTGCTTTTGATGAGAACGTGAGTTCTTATACCTATGATCACCAATTGGAGTTTTGCACGTTTGAGAATCGAGTTGGGACTAGAGTTGGAAGAAGTTGCAAGCTTCATACGGGATGGGGTAACATTCAAGATAACGACCAATTATTGAACTCAAACGGAGGGGATTGGCTTATGCAGGAAGTGAAGCTTACAGTATCTTATGATGACTATGAGAATGGAATTCGAATTGAGAATTTACTTGAAGAACTTGCCGCTAAACCGGAAAGTCGCACACTCGAAAGTTTGGTCATTGGAGATTGGGGACAAGCCTACGAGACTTCACCTGATGGTTTCATAGCTAAGCTTGTTGAGCTGGCTCCGAATTTTCCGTCGCTGAAGAAATTGTTTATCGGGGATATGGGTTTCGAAGAGTGTGAAGTATCTTGGATTATCCAAACAGATCTAACGCCATTATTAAGAACGTTTCCTCAATTAAAATCGTTCTGGATTAAAGGAAGTAATGACCTTAGTCTGGAACCGTTGGAGCATGCAAACCTAGAAGAACTGGTGATTATTTGTGGGGGCTTACCGAAAAAAGTAATATCCTCCGTTACTCATGCCAATTTACCTGAGCTACGGAAGCTGGAGTTATATTTAGGTGTCGAAGATTATGGCTTCGATGGTTCATTAGAGGATGTAAGCCCGCTGTTTGAACAGGGAAGATTCCCGAAACTCGTGTATCTGGGTCTGAAAGATAGTGAAATTCAGGATGAGATCGCACAGGCAATTGCTGAGGCTCCTATTCTGGATCAACTTGAAGTGTTGGATCTCTCCCAGGGCACTTTATCTGATGCAGGGGCTGAGGCTCTTCTAGCTAGCGACAAGATCAAAAAATTAAAGCATCTGGATCTGAGCTATCACTACATGACCGACGAAATGCTCATTCAATGGAAACGTTCGGGGATCTCTGTCGATGTGAGTGATCAGCAGCAAAGTGATGAGGATGACTGGCGGTATCCGTCCTTGACGGAATAAAGGTGAGCGATCAAGAACGACCTTTTCTGCTTATTGGGAATCCGGATAATCGGCGTACATTTGCTTTGCAGCAAGCGAGATTGAGGCAAGGGTTGAAACCTGCAATGGTATTGTCCTATATTGATTTGCTACATACGTGGAGGCAAGGACGGACACTCAGGGATGCAGTCTCAGAAGTGATCTCACAAGGTGTAGGCCAAGAAGATGCTGACGATTATTCATTCTTCATACGAATGGATGCACCGGGCGAGAACTGGAATGTGGAACGTGAACTCTTGTCTCTGGGTGCGAGCGTATACTCGGCGCTTCATCAGGAAGATCACCGTATGATGGTTCCGCAGGAACAGGCGTTGTTGCTAGAGCAGGAATGGGGGCGGATCTACGCACCTGCTCAATGGTTTGACGGCTGGAAGGCGTGTTTGGAACGAATAGACAAGGAAGTTCAGCAATTCTTCCCATCTGCTCGCTTTCTAAATCATCCTACAGACATCATAACCATGTTTGATAAAAGGCGCTGCCAGCAGCAGTTGTCTGCTAACGGTATAACCGTACCGCCTTCGCTTCAAGCTGATGTTCCGATTCGGAGTTATGGCGAGTTACGTACGGCTATGAAGTCTGAAGGGATGCACCGTATATTTGTTAAACTCGCTTGTGGCTCAGGCGCTTCCGGTGTAGTAGCATATCAGTTCAATCCACGAACGGGTGCTGAGATTGCTATAACAACTGTGGGAATGGAGCGGAATGGGGCAGAAGTGATTTTTTATAATGAAGGTAGCATGCGCAGATATACCCGTACGGAAGAGATTAGAATTCTTTTGGACTGGTTATGTGCGGAAGGAGCACAGATTGAACGCTGGATGGCGAAATCAACCATTGGCTCACGTGTATTTGATGTTCGTCAGCTTGTCGCTGGTGGACAGGTGGGTCACGCAATCGTTCGTCTAAGCAAGACACCGATCACGAACCTTCATTTAAGGAATGATCGTCTGCTGCCTACAGAGGCAGGATTGAAGGATGAACAGATGTTATTAATTCAGAACGCTGCCCAAGCGGCACTGTCTGCATTTCCGAACTCATGGTCTGCGGGAATCGATGTCATGCTCAGTGGAACTGAACCACGTGCTTACGTTCTGGATGTTAACCCGTTTGGGGATCTCTTATATCGGGTACAGCATCATGGGCTGGGTACATATGATTGGCAAATGGAACTTTTACGAAAGGAGCCCGACTACTATGCCTGATATGAACACCATCGTGGGCTCTCATGATCTATTAATGATTACGCTCGATACGTTGAGGTATGACGTGGCCAAATTGGAAGAATCGAATTGTCCCAACTTGTGCGGCACAGGTTCATGGGAGAAACGGCATACGCCCGGCAGCTTCACTTATGCGGCACACCATGCTTTTTTTGGTGGCTTTATGCCAACGCCTGCCAATACGGACAAAGCTTCTCATGTGCGGTTGTTTCATTCCCGGAATACGGGATTGAAGACTCATCCTCATACGTGGCTATTCGACACGCCCGATATCGTGTCTGGGCTTGCGGCTGAGGGATATCGCACAGTATGCATTGGCGGTGTTATTTTTTTTACAAAGAAAAACCCGCTTGCCAAAGTGCTTCCAGGTTATTTCCAGCAGAGCTATTGGCGTATGAACTTTGGAGTGACGAACCCCCGTTCAACCGAGAATCAGGTGCAGCATGCATTGAAACTGCTCAAGCAAATTCCTCCGGAGGAGAAGCTGTTTCTATTCCTGAATGTCTCGGCTATTCATGGTCCGAATCGGTATTTTGTAGAGGGAGCCAGAGAAGACTCCATTGAGACGCAGCGAGCTGCGCTACGTTATGTCGATCAAGCGCTCGGACCGTTATTTGAAGCGATGAGAGAACGTTCTAGGCCGACATTTTGCCTCGCGTTTTCCGATCATGGAACCGCATATGGTGAGGATGGCTATCAAGGACATCGCTTGGCACATGACGTCGTCTGGAACGTGCCGTATCGTGAATTTGTGTTATAGATATAGTGAATATTCAATAAAGTACGACTTTCAGTAGTCGTACTTTAAATTAACCGGAGATAGGAGGAAACCGATGAATCGTCAAGATTACACAATGACAACAGGTCATTCCGTAAAGTCCGGGTCGTCCAATACAGCTACAAGTCTTAGAGAAGTCCTTACATCGCCGTATCGTTCGTATTTGTACTCTTATCCTCATAAGACAGCCTATCGTGAGCTAGATCCACCTATGCCACTCGCACCGTTATGGGAACGTGAGAATACAGATACTTATTTTTTGTATATGCACATCCCGTTTTGTGCAGCACGTTGTGGATTCTGCAACCTGTTTACATTACCAGATCGGAGAGATGATACGCATGAGCGCTATGTGGATGCCTTGGAGCGTCAAGCGAAACAATGGGCACCAATCACTTCGCGTAGACCCTATTCGCGTTTTGCTATCGGTGGAGGAACACCTACGTTATTAAACGAAGTACAGTTAAATCGACTGTTTGATATTGCGGAAAATGTGATGGGTCTTAACCCACAACAAGCCTCCATCTCAGTAGAGACATCTCCCGATACGGTAACAGATGCCAAGCTTGCCATTATGAAGGGGCGAAGTGTCGATCGTGTGAGTATGGGTATCCAGAGCTTCATTGAAGCAGAGGCTTCAGCGATCTATCGCCCGCAGAAACCGCAGGAAGTGGAGCGAGCTCTCGAAAAGCTAACAAAATATGATTTTCCACTATTGAATCTGGATCTAATCTATGGTCTACCTGGACAGACCGTTGAATCATGGCTGTATTCGCTGGAACGTGTCCTTGCATATGAACCGGGTGAGATTTTCATATATCCACTTTATACGCGAGAGAATACGATTGTGAAACCGGATGATATAGAGCGCCAGGGGCCGGACATTCGGATGGAGCTATACAGAGCGGCACGGGAGACCTTGAAGAATCGCGGATATGTGCAGTATTCCATGCGCAGATTTGCCAAGGAGCAATCCTCTACGGGAGCGAAGGTACTTTTACCTTATAGCTGTCAGGAGGAAGGCATGGTTGGACTTGGTTGCGGGGCTCGCTCATATACAAGCGAAGTGCACTATGCTTCGAAGTACGGGGTTAGTTATAAAGCGACGCAGAGCATCATAGCAGATTATGTGGCTACGGAGCGATATGATGTGGCTGACTATGGGATTGTGCTGAGTCATGAGGAGCAGAAGCGGAGATTCATTCTCAAAGCGCTTCTTCACCGAGAGGGCTTAGCGTTACAGGATTATGATCAGCGATTTGGAACAAATGTGATGTCCGATTACAGCTGGCTTGGTGAATTGCTGACCGAAGGAATGGCGGAGCTTAAGACGGAAATGGGTGTGGAATTCTTACGTTTGACAGAAGAAGGGCTAGGGTACTCGGATGCCATTGGAGATTGGTTAATATCATCCGAAATCCGTGAACAAATGGAAGGGTTTGTATTCTCATGAGAGCCACCTTATATTATCGCGGCAAGCTGTCATCTTGTAACTACGACTGCCCCTATTGTCCGTTCAGTAAAACGGTAGATTCCAAAGAGACGCTGGCGCTGGACGAACAGCAACTACGTCAATTTGTAAACTGGGTGAGAGAACAGGAGGGTACAGGAGACCAATTTTCCATTTTCTTTAATCCGTATGGAGAAGCATTGGTTCGGCGTTGGTACCGTGAAGCGATGGTAGAGCTATCCCATATGCCTCATGTAGATAAAATTGCTGTGCAGACCAATCTATCTGTCAAACTGGATTGGGCTCGAGAACTTAACAAGCACAAAGCGGCATTCTGGGCAACATATCATCCGCGTGAAACGAAAGAGTCTTCCTTTGTGAAACAGTGTATGACTTTGCGAGAAATGAGCATTGGATTCAGTGTAGGCACGGTGGGATTACGTAGCGCCTTCCCTGCTATTCAATCGATGAGGGAGCATCTACCGAGCGATGTGTATATGTGGGTCAATGCCTTCAAGGATCGCCCCAAGTATTACACCCCAGAGGAAATTCAGTTTTTGCGGCAGATTGACCCGCTTTTTGAAGGTAATCTGCAGGATTATGACAGCTTGGGCAAGCGTTGTGCGGCTGGTTCTAATGTGTTTTATGTGCAAGGGTCAGGACATGTAAAGAGATGTTACAAAGATCGCCGGATCATTGGACATTTGTATCGCGATGGTTTAGAAGCTTTGGCGGCAGACCGTCCTTGTAGCATGAAGAAATGTGGTTGTTATATTGGCTACATTCATATGGAAGATTCACCGTTTAGAGACATTTTCGGCACCGGACTTCTTGAGCGAAATCCAGAGTTGATCCACCGTTAAGATCATGATTGGCACTCATTTATAAGACTAAAGACTTTATTTCAGCCGGGCAAGCTGAGTAAAGTCTTTTTTATTTAGGTCTAAAGTTTCAAAGTTTTAAAATTTGGATATAAGTTGTGTAGTATAATGTCGAATTCGTCTCAATAAATATGAAATATAGTATAGATTGATACTAAAGACCTAATTGTTGTGTGTGAGTATGCTAACAAAATTAAATTATCGCAATTTATTTATCCAGTTCTGCACTGAAAGGAGGATAGAGGTGATTTAGTCAGGCTTAATACATATGGAGACTAGCAAGGCATTTTAAGCAGGCGGGGGAAAAGACATGAAGAGAATATCCATTAGCGTGAAACTTTTGTTGAGTTTTTTGACAGTGCTTACATTATTGGCTGCCGTGGTTGTAATTTCGTATATGCAATTTATCTCCGTTGAGCGAACGTTTACGGATTTAATTAACGAGCGAACATCCAAACTGTTAACGGTCAAAAACATGGTCATTGATGTGAAGTCCCAGCAGGTGGAATTAAGAAACTTCATAACACAAGAAAATGATCAGAGCGAGCAAGCGTTTACATCATACTATGAGGATTATCATAAATTAAGTGAAGAGTTACGAGCAAATAGCACAACTCAAACGATGATCGACCTGTTGGATCGCTCGGATCGCACTGCAGAGGAATATTATGCATTTGGTCAAGATGTGATTGAGTCCAAGAAGCAAGGTAGAACTAGCGAGATGACAAGCTTAATGTTGGAAAAGGGGCCTTCACTCGTTGCTGGATTTGAGGAAATCGTCACCGCTATGGAAGCGCATCAGCAGAATTCGCTCAACACAGGTATTGTCAATGCCAATGCACTCATTCAACAAACTCTCCGGTTGATCGTTATTATCGGGATCGCCTCTATTGTACTGGGGACAGTTGTTGCATTGGTGATGGGGCGAATGATTTCCAAACCCGTTGCCAAAGTAGCCCATGCGGCAAGCCGGATTGCCGATGGAGATCTGACAGGTGAAGCCATTGTTGTTCGTAACCGGGATGAAATAGGAGATATGGCTCAATCCTTCAACAAGATGGTGGATAACCTACGTCTTCTAATTCATCAAGTAGGTAACAATGCGGATCGGGTGGCTGCATCATCCGAAGAGCTAACAGCTAGTACAGAGCAGACCGCCTCAGCGACGGAGCAGGTTGCTGTAACGATGGAGGAAATTGCAACAGGAATGGATACGCAGGTGAACATGGTTGGAGATGGATTCCAGACGATCACTGAATTGTCGAAGGGTTTTCAACAGATGACTGTGAACACACAGAATATGTCGGATGAAGCAACTCGTGCATCAGCCAGAACAGTGCATGGTAATGAGGCCGTTCAATCTGCTGTTGGGCAAATGAACTCGATACATGAGACTGTGCGAACACTTTCTACAGTCATTGAAGAGTTGGGTAAACATTCTCAGGAGATTGGAACCATGGTGGAGAGTATATCCGAAATCTCAGCGCAAACAAATCTGCTATCTCTCAATGCGGCGATTGAAGCGGCAAGAGCTGGTGAGCATGGTCGTGGGTTCGAGGTCGTTGCTAGCGAGGTACGGAAGCTATCGGATCAATCGGCAAAATCTGCTGAACAGATTAGCGTACTTGTTGCTGCGATCCGTACGGGGATGGATAACGCAGCGCAGTCTATGGACAATGTGAATACCGAGGTTCAAGAAGGGATAGAGCTTGTTCATAAAGCAGGCGGTACCTTTGAGGAGATTCGCGAAGCGGTGAGCAATGTTGCGGGTCAAACTCAGGAGGTGTCTGCATCTATTGAGCAAATGGCTGCGGGCGTGGAGCAGATTAATGTGTCCATGCAAACCATTATGGAAGTGACGGAGAATGCGGCTGCAGGAACGGAAGAGGTTAGCGCGACCTCGGAGGAACAATTATCCGCGATGCAGGAGATTGCTTCGGCGGCGAATGACCTATCGTCTATGGCGGAAGAATTGCAGCAGTCTATTAATCGTTTCAAAGTGTGATGGGATGGATGAGATATTATAAAAGAAAATGGATACTACGTTTTGCGTTCGAGATTAGGTTCATTGGCTTCATTCGTTTGCAGCAGTAAGCTCTAAAACAGTAAAAGGGTGTCTGGTAAACAACGATTCTGTTGTTTCACCAGGCACCTTTTTTACGCATGAGCAATCCTTGAAGCTTTAACGAATCGCCACGTTATACGTCCGTAGCCAAGAGTTGATCTGAGTTAGATAAGCAAACAATTGTGGGCCGGACATTAATTGCCCGAACCATGGCAGGTTCGAAGCTGCATCTGGTGAAGAGGCGAGTTTGCGAATTTGCGCTTTGTCGATTAAAGGCAATATTGGAGAGCTGGCATCGTCCAGAATCTCAAGCACTTGTTGTTTGACTGCAGCCAAATATTCAGGATTATGTGTTTTGGGATAAGGACTCTTTTTACGGTATAAAACATCGTCTGGCAGTACGCCTTCGAGTGCTTTACGGAGGATTCCCTTTTCTCTACCACCAGTTATTTTCATTTCCCAGGGAATGTTAAATACGTATTGAATCAGGCGATGATCGCAGTAAGGTACACGCACTTCCAGTCCTGCGCCCATACTCATTCGATCTTTACGATCAAGCAGTGTAGGCATGAATCGCGTGATATTAAGATAGGACATCACCCGCATCTGAGCAGCTTTACCTGTTTCACCAGCGAGTAAAGGTACTTCAGCTACAGCGTCGGAATAGCGGTCCGCAAGATAGTCCAGTGGCCGAATCCATTCGCGTACATCTGGGGATAGCAATCCCGCTCGCATATCTGGAGCAACGGACCAAGGGAACGTACCTGAATTAAGCATTTCATCCCGATGGAACCATGGATATCCTCCAAAAACTTCATCTGCAGCTTCTCCTGAGATAGCTACGGTGGCTCCTTTCTTGATTTCTTTACAGAACAAATAGAGCGAGGAATCCACATCCGCCATACCTGGTAAATCACGTACAAGCATTGCTTGAGTCAGAGCCTTTACGAGCTCACCGTTCTCAATCTCAATCCAGTGATGATCTGTTTTCAGTTCGTCTACCATACGTTGTATCCAAGGGCCGTCAGCACCGGGCTGGAAGGAATGAGCCTGAAAGTGCTTCGCGTTATCGACATAATCAACCGAATATGTGCTCACTTGGCCTTGACCGGTCCGATTGTAATAGTCTACTGCGAGTGCTGACAGAGCACTGGAATCGAGACCTCCGGATAAGAGAGAACATACCGGAACATCAGAGGCGAGTTGGCGCTCCAAGGTATCTTGTAACAAACGACGTACTTCGGCCGCTGTTGCGTCTAGATCATGCTCATGGGGTACGCTTTCCAGCTTCCAATAAGGGTAGGTTCGGATTCCGTTCCTGTTGAAGATAAGTGCATGAGCAGGTTTCAGTTCGTGAAGAGAAGAGTACACGCCGTGTCCCGGTGTCCGCGCAGGGCCAACAATAAATACTTCTGCCAGCCCTTCCGGCCCTACAGCAGCTTCTACATCTGGATGATGCAATAGTGATTTGGGCTCAGAGCCGAACACGAGAGCATCTTTTTCATTGCTGTAAAAAAGAGGTTTGACGCCAAGCCGGTCTCTCGCCATAAATACCTGCTCGCGTCCGCCGTCCCAGATAGCAAAAGCAAATATGCCGTTAAACCGGTCAACACAAGCCGGTCCCCATTCGATGTAAGAGGCGAGCAATACTTCTGTATCACATTGCGTGCGGAAGTGATGCCCACGCTGAAGCAGTTCCTTTTTAAGTTCGGGAGCATTGTATAGTTCTCCGTTATACACAACGGTATAGGAGGTGTCTCCTTGTAACGCATGCATCGGCTGAGCTCCGTTCTCTGGATCCATTACGCTGAGTCGCCGATGTCCAAAAGCACAAGGATTGGAAATCCATGTACCTGAAGCGTCAGGTCCTCGGTTCGACAAACTGTCCGTCATTCGGACCAGCAGCTCCGATTCCTGGGTCAAATCCCGATTCCACTGTATGAAGCCGGTTATACCGCACATGGTTGTTCATCCTTTCTTAGTCGAGTCGTTGATCTGAGTGGTGTTTGCAGAGCTAAGCTCTGCCAATATGTTCGTTTCCGTCAGAGTTCGTAACAAATATATGCCGAAAGTAGGCATAAAATGTCTGTCCTCTTCGGAAACTACCTCTAGGGATAACAGCCTCAAGCATGCTGTGAAGGAGAGAATTGTGATGGAAGGTACCACCTATTATGTATCCGTGGTTGGGCGTTCCGTGTTGCCTGATCAGCACACTTCAACCTATGAGTGGGTCATTCAGGCGACACCTCAGGAGGCTGAGCATTTAAGAGGGCTTCTTCAACTGATGCAGGAAAAAGAAGAAGAGGCCTTTCCGGGAATGGTGTTCCCTTGGCCTGATACTCCTGAGGAGTCTGTGAACCGTGCCTACGAAGAAGTATTACAGCGAGTGTATCGGGAAATTTATCAGTTAGGAACACCGGAAACCCGTTCTGTCATTGAACAAAGTACATGAATGAACAAAGGAGCGCGATAAGGAATGTATGCAATTCAGGATGCTAAAATACGTAGATTAACCGAAGTAGATGGATTGGCTTGTGCTGAAGTGGAGGTGCAACCTGGAAACGCAGGAGATCCTTCTTTACTTGTATATGTAGCTGCAACTGCTCCAACGAACACATTGGAGATTGTACGAGTTGTCCGTAACCACTCAGATGCTGTTCTGGATTGGTACAATAATAATATGCATACTGCCTTTGAAGATGCTACTGAAACGGCATTTGAAAATAGTGAAGGGAGGACTGCGTTAGAAGACAAAGCCAAATTTCAAAGTGAATTGTTTGCATTTGGCTTGCTCGGTCCCACGTTACAAAGGTATTTAGTTGGTCAAGCTTAATCTGGATGGAATACAGCAAAAAACCCGCTGAGTTTAGCGGGTTTTCGTGCTATCTACGAGCCATATGGCATAGGTAGTTCAGGCATATTCACGCAGTAC
Organism: Paenibacillus sp. DCT19; assembly: GCF_003268635.1. Taxonomy (NCBI): domain Bacteria; kingdom Bacillati; phylum Bacillota; class Bacilli; order Caryophanales; family Paenibacillaceae; genus Paenibacillus; species Paenibacillus sp. DCT19. Next base: position 5,193,219 of record NZ_CP029639.1, on the reverse strand, counting down.
TTGAATTCCCTTGAACACATTGTACACAAAGCTCAGGCCGTAAATAATAAAGAATAGAATGACAAATCCAAAAGCCGAAGCGACGCTCTGGGCAGTCACGAAAAAGTAAATCAAAGGAATTGCCGCTATGAAGGGGAATATGTGTGAAAATAAAGCTCGCTTGGCGTGCCCCTCAATATAACGATCCCGTGCAACAATCCACACAATGATTGGGAACAGGAAAGGGGCAAAGAAGATGCTAAAGTAGGATAATGCGGATAGTAACTGTCTCATATCGGATCTCTCCTTTATTCGTTTCATCATAAGTATGTATGCAAAAGATTACCCATTAGGTCAGGTCACAAACCGATCTTACGGTTATTTCATTAGATGTGGGGCTTGATATCCATAGTGCCCGCTTTTTGCCATCATATTCGCTAGTTTAATTGCACATGTGTTATTTATTGTGAAGACAAAGTGGAGTGTGTTAAACGAGTTGTTTGAAGCATTAATGATGAAAATTATTAATTTTTTCATAAAAGTATTGAAAAATATTGAAATGAGCGTATAATAGAGATCACGCGGTATTTTTTAATACATATTTGTCTCAGTAGCTCAGCAGGATAGAGCAACGGCCTTCTAAGCCGTCGGTCGGGGGTTCGAATCCCTCCTGGGACGTAAGCAAAAGACTTCCTTCGGGGAGTTTTTTTTGCGTTCAAGGGATGAGAACCCCGGCGGTTCGTCGGAGCATGGGCATCGTTAGGATTACTTCGCAGTCTCGACTAAAAGGAGAGTATCCCTCCTGGGACGTAAGAAAAAAAGACTTCCTTCGGGAAGTTTTTTGCGTCCAAGGGATGAGAACCCCAATGGTTCGTCGGAGCATAGGCTTCGTTAGGATTTTGTTATAGTTATTACCTATCATATATATAATATTTATATATTTTATTAATAAGATGTTTTGTGCCACAATACATGTATCAACGATGAAAGCGTAGGTGGTACAGATGCAGTCATTGAATCAATGGAAGGCAGATGAATACGACAATAAACTGGCTTTTGTTTCGGGGTACGGCAAAAATCTCATTTCGTGGCTACAGCCTAAGAAGGGGGAATATATATTAGACTTGGGCTGTGGAACAGGAGATCTAACACATGAGATATCTTTGTGCGAGGTTGAGATAGTTGGTATTGATGCGTCCTCAGATATGATTCGGCGTGCGCGTGATAAATATCCCCATCTGGAATTTAAGGCAGGGGACGGTCATTATTTTGAGACAAACCGGCTTTTTGATGCCATCTTCTCTAATGCCGCTCTACATTGGATGCGTGATCCCGAGCTTGTGGTCAGCAGCATATGGAATGCTTTGAAGCCTGGAGGTCGTTTTGTGGCTGAGTTTGGCGGGAAAGGTAACGTTGATATTATTGTTCATGCACTGGAAGAAGTGATGGAGCGTAGCACAGGTATGGATGCATCTGCTAGAAATCCGTGGTATTTTCCAACGATCGGAGAATATAGCTCTCTTTTGGAGAAGCAGGGATTTATGGTGCGACAGGCCTATCATTATGACCGACCTACTAAGCTATCCGATGGAGAACAGGGAATCGAGGGTTGGTTGTCCCAATTTGGGGGCGATTATTTTCAAGGGCTAGATACAAAGCAGATCCAGGAGATATGTCTCGAAACAAGCAAACGCGTTGTGCCGCAGCTCTGGAAAGAAGATGCGATCTATGCTGATTATAAACGTTTACGGGTGGAAGCGGTGAAACCTGTTATTTAGATAACAAAGGCAATTAAGTTGTTATGTGAATTAAAATGAATTAGGGACAACCTTAGCAAGTCAAACCTTTGTGTGGATTGTGCATTACAATGACCAGGGATCAGAATCCTCTTTCATAGAGGTTTTTGATCCTTTATTTGATTGGTCCTACTCGGCATGGAATGATATCGACAAAAAATGCAATTTTAATGTTTTTTAGGTACATAAGAACCATATAAGTAATTTCTATATCATTTTTGTTATTATTTAGAAGGAAAATGTGGTATTTTGGTAGAATAATTTACCAAGGGTCAATCCTCTTGCAGATTGGAAGGTGAAATTGTCGCAGGTATTGCAGTGCTTGTTAGCGCAGGAACCCATCATTTGGTGAGGTATTCACATTATAAAGGAGGGGCATAGCCTTGAGTAAACGATTGATATCCATGTTATTAAGTGTTCTTATGATGTTTTCTATTATTCTACCAGCGGCTGGAGCCGCTCCCGCAGATTCAGTTGTTCTGCTTGAGAATATGCCAAGCAAGGCCGAAGCGAAACAGTGGAGGGATATTCTTGCAGGGCGAGAGGCTAGGCTTGCAGCAGATCCATTTTTGGATGAAAGCTTGGAAGGTCTAGGCGGAGAGAATACACGAGTCATCGTTGAGCTTTCCGATAAACCCGTCGCTGTAGCGCAAGGTGAATCAACCCTCGAAGGAAAATCTTTTACCTCCTCTATGGAAACAAAGGCTGTGACTCAAGTCGAGCAGCAACAACAGTCATTTGTACATAGCCTCACTCAGAAAAAAATCAAACATGAAGTATTGGAAAATTACGCATATGCCCTGAATGGTGTAGCCATTGAAGTGAAGGGAAACCAATTGGGACAATTGCTTCGCATACCTGGTGTAGTCAGTATTTATCCGGATCTGGAAGTTACACTGGGCCCTGAAACGGATGAAGTCAATCCGTATATGAAAGACACAGCTCCTTTTATTGGTGCGCCTGAAGTATGGGATCTGGGTTACAAAGGAAATGGCATCAAAGTCGGCGTGATTGATACAGGAATTGATTACGAGCACCCGAACTTGCAGGAAGCTTACAAGGGTGGATGGGATTTTGTAGACAACGACAATGATCCTTATGAAGCGACCTATCAAGAATGGAAAGTTTCTGGTCAACCTGAGTTTAATGCTAATGGAAGTGCTTATTATACCTCTCATGGTACGCACGTAGCGGGTACAATTGCAGCTCGTGAAGCAGGAGATTATGGTATTGTGGGCGTTGCTCCTGAAGCTGATGTTTATGCTTATCGTGTTCTTGGGCCTTACGGCAGTGGTCAAACCTCTTGGGTACTTGGGGGAATAGACCGTTCCGTCGAAGATGGTATGGATGTCATTAACCTCTCTTTGGGAAATGCAGCGAATGACCCAAGTTATGTTACATCGGTAGCCCTTAACAATGCGATGCTGTCTGGTGTTACAGCGGTAGTAGCGAGTGGTAACAGTGGACCTAACCGGTACACACTAGGTTCTCCTGGTGCGTCAGCTATGGCTATTACGGTGGGTAACTCGACTGGGCCTAGCCAGCTGATTACAGCTAATACTCATTTTGCAATTGGTGAAGTGGGCGATGGAACGTTACCAGAGCAACAACCTGAGTTAGAGCAGTCTCCGGAACTTGGAACAGCACCTGAAACAGAAGTACCTGTTGTTCAGGATCAAGGCACAGAGCTATCCACACCTGAGGAAGAAGTGGCAGTGACTACCCCTGAAGAAAGTACAGCAAGTGAGGAGTCATTGACTTCAGATGAAGCTGTTTCTACCAATTCAGAGACAGATGGAAGTGCAGCAGAAGCAACTGCTAATGTTGAGGAGTTAAATGAAGAAGAGGTTGCCACACAAGATAATGCTCAACCAGCTTCGCCTTCTGCCATAGAAGAAGCTTCTACTGAAGCTGCTGTTACAGTAGAAGAGGAATCGGTTGTTGCTCCGACTGCAACGGAAATAGCTCCGCTGGCTGTTACAGAGTCAGTGTATCGACTCGATCTGATGGGCTGGAGTTTGTCAGCGGATCCTGAATCGGTTTTGACAGACGAATATGAGTTGGAATTCGCTGGACTTGGTAAACCGGCTGAGTTTGAAGGTAAGGATTTTACAGGAAAAGTAGCATTGATAGAGCGTGGTGAACTGGCATTTGTTGAGAAGATCGCTAATGCTAAATCGGCTGGAGCCGTAGCTGTTATTGTATATAACAATATTCCAGGGCCAATCGGGGTAAGTCTGGGAGATAATTTTGAGCTTATTCCAACACTGAGTATGACGAAGGAAGATGGAGAGGTCATCAAGGCAGCACTCGATGCGGGACAACCTGTTGAAGTAAGCTTTAGTGATTTCGAACGTAATCAAACACCAGGCGATGAAATGAATTCATCCAGTTCCCGTGGTCCAGCGAAGGTAACTCTGGATATCAAACCAGATATCGTTGCTCCGGGTACAAGTATCCTGTCTACAATTCCGGCTTACGGCAAAGACGAGCCTGATGCAGACTACACGCAAGCTTATGATCGTAAAACAGGTACAAGTATGGCTACACCGCATGTAGCAGGTCTTATTGCATTGCTGATTGAGAAACATCCAGATTGGACACCGTTTGATATCAAAGTTGCACTTATGAACAATGGTAAGGTGCTTGATACGAACAAATTTGATGTGTTTGATCAAGGTGCAGGTCGTATCCAGGCTGTAAATACGATTGATCCTGTAGCACTTGTTAAAGTGCTAGATGTAACACAATATACAGAGAGTGGCTCGCTTGTCGAAAAAGAGAACATCACCGGAAGTATTAACTATGGTAACTTTTTGAGAACAGATGAAAAGACAGTTACCAAAACGATTAAAGTTGAAGCACTGAACGGTAGTGGTGGTGATTACACAGTCAATGTTAATCCAACTCGTACAGTTCCAGGAGTATCCGTTGCTGTAGATAAGACTTCTTTCACACTGAATGGTGAGGAAGAGCTGGCGGTTACAATTACCGTTCCTCAAGGAGTTACTGCTGTAACAGAGGCGCAAGGATATATTGAATTATCGAATGGAACGAATACTTTTACAGTGCCATATGTTGCTCATTTCAACGTTACGTTGAGTGGGGTTAAGTACATTGAAACAGTTACAGGTAATGTGAAAAATCCATTCCATTATCCATTGAAGGCTGATGGAACATTAGACACGCTTAATGTAGCCATGGAATTTTATAATCCAATGACGTTTGCACTGATTGAAATCTATGATGGTCTTGATCCAGAGGGTGGATATTATGAAGATGGATACATCGGATCTATCTTTGGTAACTATTTCAACTTCAATGCCAATGCTAGATATAATCTAGCATGGAGTGGTAACTATTCCGATTATATTACCGACGAAGTGACTGAAATTCCGGATGGTTTATACACGGTGGATATCACTACACTTGGTGCTGATGGTAAGACGTACAAAGAAGATACACCTCCATTTTTGGTGAAGAAAACAGCTCCTATTGTGACTGCACCAGAAACGTTGGAATTTAAACAAGATGAGTCTGTTGTCATTAATGGTAGTGTAGAAGACTTGTATTTCCGGGTTGCAGATGCACTCGCGAATGGCTGGAACATTGATTTTGATCCAGCGGCTTCCTTGGATGCTTCGTATGTGGTGAAAAAGGAAGATGGTTCGATTGATAAAGAGGGTTCATTCGAAATACAACCTGATGGTAGCTTTAATCTTTCGTTGGAGGATAGCGCGGCAGGTAAATATACTGTTGAATTGACGGTTAAAGACCAACAGGGACTTTCCGGAACAGCGATCACTACGCTGACCATTCAATCGACGGTGACTGAACCGGAAACTCCTGCAAAAGGAGCGCCGGCAACACCTGTATTGTCTCACAATAACGGTGGTGGCAATGGCCTGCTGGAAGGTTCGTACACAGTTAGCATGAACTTGTGGTGGGGCGAGAACGCAACGGGCTACAAGTTATATGAAGATGGAGTTTTAATTGACACGCAAAAACTGACGTACAATGCTCCTGCGGCACAATTTGCTCAGACGAAAATTACGGGCAAATCCAATGGCACATATACGTATGTAGCTGAGCTAACGAATGACAAGGGAACAACGCGTAGTCAGACACTGACTGTGCGGGTTGCCAATGCATCGCCAGGAAAAGCTATTCTTTCCCAAGACAACTGGGATGGGGATGGGAACTACAAAGTAACGATGAACTTGTGGTGGGGAACCAATGCCACGGAATACCGCCTATATGAAAATGAACAATTGATCGATACACAAGAGCTCAAAGCGGCAACGCCTCAAGCTCAGACTGCTGTCAGCGTATTGTCTGGTAAGGCATCAGGCACATACACGTATCGAGCAGAGCTGATCAACGCGGCGGGAGTGACCAGCACGGATACGATTACGGTTAAAGTAAAGTAAGGTAAAGTTTTATTGCTCTTGAGAATGTATTAATGAAGGAAAGTGTGAGAACATAACGGCCCCCATTCCGGATTTACGGGATGGAGGCCGTTTTATTTATCGTTCTATTTAAACAGAACAGACAATACAATTTTGTGGAACTAACCGATCATTCGATTCTTGCTAGCTTGAATGCCTACGATTAACAATCCGACGGCAAGGACTACTTGAACTAATAAAGGCAGAGTCCACCCTTTTGTCCAGTCATGAAGCATACCTAACAGCAATGGGCCAACAGCTGCGAGCATATATCCGAAGGATTGAGCCATACCAGACAGATTGGCGGCTTGTCTCGCATCCTTTGTACGAAGGACGAAGAACATGGTCACCAATCCAAACGAAGCTCCAGCGCCTATTCCTGCCAAGATAACACCTATAGTCACAAGGAAAGAGACTCCAGTTAACAATAAGGCGTAACCAATAATTAACGACGAACACGTTACTGTTGTCAGTATACGTTGATCTTGAGTTCGCCCGGCGAGGATTGGAACGATAAAGGTTGCGGGTACGCTCACCATCTGCATAAGCGAAAGTATCCAACCTGCTGATGTCGCACTGAAACCTTGCTCGGTGAGAATCTCTGGCAGCCAAGTAATCGTTGTATAAAAGATTAAAGACTGTAGTCCCATAAACAACGTAATAAACCAGGCGAGCGAAGAGGTTCGTAGACGCACAGGTGTGCTTTCACTCGAAGAAGTAACGTATAGACGGCGTTGACGTCCCGCGGTAGCTTGAGGTATCCACAGGAGGAGCGCTAGCAAGGATAACACTGCCCATATGCCTAACGAAGCACGCCAGCTCATAGAGGTTGCTCCGGCGATGGGTACACTGACACCTGAGGAGATTGCACCAAATATGTTCATGGACACGGAGTATAACCCGGTCACAATGCCTACCCGAAGTGGAAAGTCACGTTTGATTAAACTCGGCAACAATACGTTGCTCAACGCGATGCCACACCCCAAAATACCAGTTCCAATATACAGAGAAACAACCGAGGGCAACAGACGCAAAAGCACACCCATCGTTACAATGAGCACAGCCATTAACAGTGCAGATTCTATTCCTAGTCGTTTAGCCAAACGTGGTGCAAACGGTGATACAGCCGCAAAAGCTAGCAAGGGAAGTGAGGTCAGAAGACCAGCCAACGTATGCCCGATTCCCGTATCTGCACGGATCATTTCCACGACGGGGCCTGTTGCTGTAATAGGTGAACGCATAGTCGCGGCTATGACAATGATGCCTGCTAACAATAAGCCATATCTTTTGGTAGCGGAAGTATGGGTGGTTTCGTCATGTACTGACGAGGATTGTTGTGTTGAAGGTGACATAATTAGATCTCCTGTTTCTCCAAAGAATGATAATTAATATGTATGGATTGTTACATATCCATTCCTTAAGCATAACACTCTGTGTCAATCCAGGGCAATGAATTTGGAAGAAAACCCCCAGAACGCAAAAAACTTCCCAAAGGGAGTTTTTCTTAATACGTCCCAGGAGGGATACTCTCCTTACAGTCGAGACTGCGAAGCGGTGCTATCGAAGTGTATGCTCCGACGAACCGTTGGGGTTCTCATCCCTAGAACGCAAAAAAACTTCCCAAAGGAAGTTTTTCTAATACGTCCCAGGAGGGATTCGAACCCCCGACCGACGGCTTAGAAGGCCGTTGCTCTATCCTGCTGAGCTACTGAGACATGAAATTTTTCAAGCAAAAATGATTTTATCATAAATAATGATGAATATCAAACATTTTATTTACGTATTATTTTCGTATATGATATTTGGCGTCCAATGTGTTTTTTTCATTATAATTCAGGTTATGTTAGAATATCAGGAGAACTCAGAAAATAGATCGCTTTTTGCTTAATATACGAGCCTTTTGCAATACATGCTAAGCATTTTTTCGATAACACGGTGTAGTTCAAGGTGATCCCAATCATCTACAGCATAATCCCGTGAACTCGATAAGAGGACGATCGAATGATGCAAAACGTGGATACATCTATTTATCATCGTTTCCAATTAAAAATTCAGGATATAGAGGAGGTGCTCTTATTAAAGAATCCACAACCCCGGAAACCGAGAACAGCAACAACATTGTACTGTTTCCCAAAACGTTGGATTATTACCAGATTCAATTGACAGTGATGCTGGAAAACGAACGATACGGTGAAGCGATCGCGTTGCTTCGTTTTTTGTTGCAATGTCAAGGACAGGAAGAACGGCATTACGATGAATGGCGAGCTTTGCTTGAATGGCTTCAGGCTGCATTCCCTCATTATGGGGAAGAATCACCGGTCATTCGTGAGGTGCGGGAAGAAGAGGAAATCAGCGAAGAGGATATGGCTCGTCATCATGCGAAATCCAAGCTGGAACAGGATGATGGTTATGCAGATAAGCTGCTTCGGACAGTTATGGAGGAGCCGCTCTCTGAACAAACCATGTTAGCGTTAGAACAACTTGCCTATCTTGATCTTCCAGAGATTGACGATGCATTGACGAGTTGGCTTCAGGATAAGGCGCTTCATCCATTGCTACAGTTCCGTGTATTGCAGACTTTGAGACGTCGCGGTGCTCATGGTGAAGTGATATTTAGCAGAAATGAGGAGCAGGTAGAAGTCGAGATTGACACAGTACCTCTCAGGCCAGAAGAATTTCCGCTGCAGATTATTCGTATTTTGGAAAGGGTGGCGGATCAGACGGAGGTTCATGAACCTACGCTCTTTTATTTTGCCCAAGAACTGTGGATCCAGTTTGTCATGGCGGTGTATGGTACCCGCGATTATGCCTCCATGCTTGAGGAAAATGATTCCATGACGGACATTTGGGCTGCAGCACTACATATGACTGTTGCGGATAGTTTAAGCGGCTCACATAATGAAGAAGATACGCGCTCTATGTATGCTGTGACGGGATCTATGAGGTTCCGTTTGGAGCAAGCATATCGTTCAATGAAACAGTTTGTTTCTGCCGGTTTGGACGGCTAAATACGGCGGGAAACGTTTTCCTCAAACAGCATCAAGGGATTCCCCTTGAAAAAGAATGTAATCTTGTTTATACTAAAATGGTTATTTTGTACGTGATCGCCTACGTGAACATGTGAATTTTGGAGGGGAAAGTATACAATGAAAGCAACTTGGGAAAAGATAGAGAAGAACCTTGGGGTTCTTGAAGTTGAAGTGGGTGCAGATCGTGTAACTGAAGCACTCGACAAAGCTTTTAATAAAGTAGTTAAACAAGCGAATGTACCTGGATTCCGTAAAGGTAAAGTACCACGTCCAATCTTTGAAGCTCGTTTTGGTGTGGAAAGCTTGTATCAAGAAGCGATTGACATCTTGCTTCCTGAGGCATACACAGAAGCTATCGATCAAACGGATATCTTCCCAGTTGATCGTCCTGATGTAGATATCGAGCAATTCGCTAAAGGACAAGCATTCAAGTTCAAAGCGAAAGTAACAGTTAAACCAGAAGTTACACTGGGCGACTACAAAGGTATTGAAGTTGCTGTAGCTAAAGGTGAAGTTTCAGAACAAGAAGTAACAGAAGAGCTTGAGCGTCTCCAACAACGTCATGCAGAACTTACTGTAGTTGACGAAGGTGCTGCTCAAAACGGCGATGTTGCTGTAATCGACTTCGACGGTTCTGTTGATGGTGTACCTTTCGAAGGTGGACAAGCAGAGCGTTATTCCTTGGAACTGGGTTCCAACACATTCATTCCAGGATTTGAAGAGCAAGTTGTGGGTCTGTCCACAGGCGACTTCAAAGACGTTGAAGTAACTTTCCCAGAGAGCTACCATGCAGCTGAACTGGCTGGCAAACAAGCGGTATTCAAAGTGAAAGTACACGAAATCAAACGCAAACAGCTTCCAGAATTGGATGATGAGTTTGCAAAAGATGTGAGCGAATTCGAAACACTTGAAGAATACAAAGCTGATCTTAAAACACAATTGGAATCCCGCAAAGCGGATGAGTTCAAAGGTGCACAAGAAAACGCAGTTGTAGAAAAAGTGGCTGAAAACGCTGAAGTGGACATCCCTTCTGCAATGGTTGACAGCGAAGTACAGAACATGATGCGCGATTTCGACAATCGTCTTCGCAACCAAGGTATGAACCTTGAAATGTTCCTGAGCTTCTCCGGTCAAACTCAAGCTGACCTGAGAGCACAAATGCAAGAAGATGCTTCTAAACGTGTTCGCAACAACCTGGTTCTCGAAGCTGTAGGTAAAGCGGAAAACATCGAAGTATCTGACGAAGAAGTGAATCAAGAGCTCGAGAAAATGGCTGAATCTTACAAACGTCCTGTTGAAGAGATTCGTGGCATTCTCGAAGGTAATGGTTCCCTTGACAGCCTTCGTGATGAAGTGAAACTGCGCAAAACGATTGATGTTCTCGTTGAGAACAGCACAGTGGTTGAGCCAGTTGAAGCTCCAGCTGAAGAAGCTGCTGCAGAATCTGCTGAAAAATAAGACAAGCTGTTATTGATGAACAGTTGAATAAACGATAAGGCACGTGAGTCATTGCGTGCCTTATTTTTAAATTATGACATCCATTTTATAGGAAAAAGATTAATAAAATGGATGGTTAACATATTCATAATGTTTTTATGGCATACTTACCTATGTGCTTAATGCAAATAAAAAATGGTTAAACGGCATAGGAATGCTTCGATTTGCACATACATAGAAAACATGGTTAAATATGATCAGGCTATAAAGTAAACTCACCTATGCTGTACACGACCTGTGAGAAATGACATTGGCACAGGAACGTGATAAAATGAATTTGGGTTTGCTTTACAGATAGCCTATGTCTAATTACATGTAGAAAAGAGGTTGGTCTCATGAGTCTGGTGCCAATGGTTGTAGAACAAACCAATCGAGGCGAGCGGTCTTACGATATATATTCCCGTTTGCTGAAGGATCGCATTATTTTCCTAACCAGTGCGATTGATGACGATGTAGCCAATCTTGTCATAGCTCAGCTTTTGTTTTTGGCAGCGGACGATCCTGAAAAGGACATCAGCTTGTACATTAACTCACCTGGTGGTTCTGTTACTGCGGGGATGGGTATATACGATACGATGCAATATATCAAGCCGGATGTATCTACCATCTGCGTAGGAATGGCAGCAAGTATGGGTTCGTTATTGCTGACAGCCGGCGCACCTGGCAAGAGATATGCGCTGACGAACAGTGAAGTAATGATTCACCAGCCGCTCGGCGGCATTCAAGGACAGGCTGCGGATATCAAGATACACGCAGAATGGATTATTAAAACACGTCAGAAACTGAATCAAATATACGTCGATCGTACAGGTCAGTCCCTTGAGAAAATTGAGCGGGATACAGACCGTGACTTTTTCATGAGTGCTGAAGAAGCCAAGACGTACGGCATTATTGACCAGGTGCTCAGTAGACCGATCAATTCCTAAAGGGGTGGTTTCATGTTTAAATTTAACGATGAGAAAGGGCAACTGAAATGCTCTTTTTGCGGTAAATCTCAGGAACAGGTGCGTAAACTGGTTGCAGGACCAGGCGTCTACATTTGTGATGAATGTATCGAATTGTGCACCGAGATCGTTGAGGAAGAATTGGGTCATGATGAAGAACTCGACCTGAAAGATATTCCGAAACCAAAAGAAATTCGTGGAATTCTGGATCAATATGTTATTGGCCAAGAACAAGCGAAGAAGTCGTTGTCTGTTGCGGTGTATAACCACTACAAACGGATCAACACCCAAAGCAAAATTGAAGATGTTGAGTTGTCGAAGAGTAACATTTTGCTGTTAGGACCTACGGGTTCCGGTAAAACATTACTTGCGCAAACGATGGCGAAAATTCTTAATGTTCCGTTTGCGATTGCAGATGCAACTTCCTTGACAGAAGCAGGTTATGTTGGTGAGGACGTCGAGAATATCCTTCTCAAGCTGATCCAAGCTGCTGACTATGATGTTGAAAAAGCAGAGCGCGGCATTATTTATATCGATGAGATTGATAAAGTTGCTCGTAAATCCGAGAATCCTTCTATCACACGTGATGTTTCCGGTGAAGGTGTTCAGCAAGCATTGCTGAAAATTTTGGAAGGAACGGTTGCTTCAGTACCACCACAAGGTGGACGTAAGCATCCACATCAAGAATTCATCCAGATCGATACTACGAATATTCTATTCATCTGCGGTGGTGCATTTGATGGCTTGGAGCAAATGATTAAACGCCGGATCGGCAAAAAAGTCATTGGCTTCAATACAGTCGCAGAGCAAAAAGATCTGAAACCAGGCGAATATCTTGGCATGGTATTGCCGGAAGATTTGCTGAAATTCGGTCTGATTCCAGAGTTCGTAGGTCGTCTGCCAGTAATCTCCACATTGGAGCCGCTGGATGAAGATACATTGGTACGGATTCTGTCCGAACCAAAAAACGCACTTACGAAGCAATATCAAAAATTGCTTGAGCTGGACAATGTTAACTTGGTATTCGAACCGGGTGCATTGCTTGCCATTGCAAAAGAAGCAATCAAACGTAACACAGGCGCGCGTGGATTGCGTGCAATCATTGAGGGTATCATGCTTGAAATCATGTATGAAGTGCCTTCACGTGAAGATGTTACCAACTGTGTGATCACAGAAGAAGTCGTTGAGAAAAGAGTTGTGCCTGAACTCGGCCAATCTAAGGACGATAAGCAGGAAGAAAGCGCCTAATTTAGGTGGCCTATTCCATTAAGCTCTGAAATATAGACTTGTCAGTCCTCCACTTTGGCAGAAGACGAATTTGATGTCTCTGTCAGGGTGGAGATTTGACGTTGTGGGGAGAGAAATCACTCATGTATTTAAGACAAGATACACGTCCAGTCAAAGTTGGGAACTTAACGATTGGTGGCAATAATGATGTCATAATCCAGAGTATGTGTACAACGAAAACGGCAGACGTTGAGGCAACCGTGGCAGAGATTTTGCGACTTGAGGAAGCAGGCTGTCAGGTGGTTCGTGTAACAGTAAATAATGAAGAAGCTGCGGCGGCGATCAAAGAGATCAAGAAACGCATTAACATTCCGCTGGTAGCAGATATTCATTTTAACTATAAGCTCGCTCTTCTGGCGATTGAGAACGGTATTGATAAAGTACGGATTAATCCGGGTAATATCGGTAAACGTGCAAAAGTCGAAGAAGTTGTAAAAGCATGTAAAGCACGTGGAATTCCTATTCGAATTGGTGTAAATGCGGGCTCGTTAGAGAACCATTTGCTAGATAAGTACGGTTATCCTACGGCTGATGCTATGGTAGAAAGTGCATTGTATCACATTGGTATTTTGGAAGAGCTTGATTTCCATGATATTATCGTTTCCCTCAAGGCATCGGATGTGCCAATGGCCATTGAAGCTTACACGAAAGCCGCTCAGGTTATTCAATACCCGTTGCATCTGGGGATCACTGAGGCGGGTACACTGTTCTCGGGTACAATCAAAAGCTCCGCAGGTATGGGGGCTCTGTTATCCATGGGGATTGGTTCAACAATGAGAATCTCTCTGAGTGCAGACCCGGTAGAAGAGATTAAAGTAGCACGTGATTTGCTCAAAACCTTTGGACTGATTTCGAATGCAGCGACATTGATTTCCTGCCCGACTTGTGGTCGTTTGGATATCGATTTGTTCTCCATCGCTAACGAAGTCGAAGAGTACATCTCCAAGCTTAAGGTGCCAATCAAGGTATCCGTGCTCGGTTGTGCAGTTAACGGTCCAGGTGAAGCGAAGGAAGCCGATATCGGCATAGCAGGTGCTAGAGGCGAGGGTCTGTTGTTCCGGCATGGTAAGATGATTCGTAAAGTGCCGGAAGAAACGATGGTCGAAGAATTGAAAAAAGAAATCGATAAAATTGTGGAATCCTATGAAGCTACAGGAGTCATTCCTGGTCGCTCGCACTAATTAATTTATACAAAGGTTGTTTCGAGAATCGCTTCTCGATTTGTGAACTTACCTTAATATATTACGGAGAAAGCCCGTCAGCCATGACGGGCTTTTTGTGTGTTTCCCAACAGAAATTCTGAATTTCCCGTTTACGTCTCCGCGAAAAGGTCATACTACCAAGTATTAGCATGATCACATATGAATAGGAGACAGAATAGGAGGATGTTGAGACATGGGTGATTTTGGAATGGTCTTCATGTTGATTCAGTTATTTTTTGGTGTGGTGATAGGTCTATATTTCTGGAACCTGTTAAGGGGACAGAAAACGAACCGCAGTGCGGTCGAGCGTGAGTCACGCAAAGAGCTGGAGAAATTGCGCAAGCTGCGCTCCATCTCCTTAACCAAGCCGCTTGCGGAGAAGACACGTCCAACCACAATTAACGATATTGTCGGGCAAAAAGATGGACTACGTGCACTGAAAGCGGCGTTATGCAGTGCTAATCCACAGCATGTTATTATTTACGGTCCTCCCGGAGTGGGGAAAACGGCAGCAGCGAGGGTGGTTTTAGAGGAAGCGAAGAAAAATCCAACTTCTCCGTTTAAACCAGATGCAAAATTCACGGAGCTGGATGCGACAACAGCCCGTTTTGATGAACGGGGTATTGCTGACCCGTTGATTGGCTCGGTGCATGATCCGATCTATCAGGGTGCAGGTGCAATGGGAGTGGCCGGTATTCCTCAGCCTAAGCCTGGAGCTGTAACGAAGGCGCATGGAGGAATGCTTTTTATTGATGAAATCGGTGAATTGCATTCTATTCAGATGAATAAACTGTTGAAAGTGCTTGAAGACCGCAAGGTCTTTTTGGAGAGTGCGTACTATAACTCGGAAGACACGCATACTCCTGCTTATATCCACGATATTTTCCAAAATGGTTTACCGGCCGATTTTCGTCTGGTTGGAGCGACAACCCGTTCACCTCATGAGTTACCACCAGCTTTGCGTTCGCGTTGTATGGAAGTGTATTTCCGCTCGTTATTGCCAGAAGAGATCGGAGAAATTGCCAAGGATGCGGTACAGAAAATTGGCTTTAGCCCTTGTCCGGAAGCCGTGGAGGTAGTTAAGCGGTATGCAACGAATGGTCGTGAGGCGGTTAATATCATACAGTTAGCTGCGGGACTGGCATTAACTGAAAAGCGTGAAACGCTTCAAGCTTCTGATGTGGAGTGGGTGGCAGGTAGTAGTCAGATTCAACCACGGCCAGATCGTAAAGTGCCCTCGCGACCACAAGTTGGTTTTGTGAATGGGCTGGCTGTGTATGGACCGAATATGGGCACACTCCTCGAAATTGAAGTGTCCGCTGTGCCTGTGCATAAGGATCAAGGTGTAATTAATATTACAGGAGTTGTGGATGAGGAAGAGATTGGAGGCGGTTCACGCACGCTCCGGCGAAAAAGTATGGCCAGAGGTTCTGTTGAAAACGTCATAACTGTTCTAAAAGCGATGGGTCTTCGTCCAACGGATTATGACTTGCATATCAACTTCCCGGGAGGCACGCCGATTGATGGGCCGTCTGCAGGGATTGCGATGGCAACTGCGATTACCTCAGCGATTCAGGGACGTCCTGTTGATCATGAGACGGCGATGACGGGTGAAGTTAGTATTCATGGACGCGTGAAGCCTATTGGCGGTGTACTGGCTAAAGTGGAGGCGGCTTTCCAGGCAGGAGCGAAGACCGTGATCATTCCCGCGGAGAACTGGCAATCCATTTTTGAAAATTTGGAGGGCTTACGTGTCGTTGCAGTAGATACGGTTGAAGATGTATTTCGTGAAGTTTTCGCGTGGGTTCCAGATATACAATCATCGGAGCAGGCACAGCTTGTTGAAGAATCTCCAGTTCCAGCAACCGAGATCTTCCCACCAGCTTCAGCATCATTATTGCGTGCGGATGTGCCTCGTTCAGGGCGAGTTACGGATTCGGGAAGCTGCTAAGCGCTTCCCTTCATTGGTTTTTTATGTGAACATTTGATAGAATAATGAATGACTACAACCTGAGAGCCATTGGAGGTGCGAAAGCGATGGGACCGAGCAAAGCGAAAGGTCGTCGTTTTCCTTTACTGCCTTTAAGAGGACTTCTCGTCTACCCGAGTATGGTACTGCATCTCGATGTGGGCCGGGAGAAATCGGTCAAGGCTTTAGAAAAAGCGATGGTAGAGGAACATTTGATTCTCCTATGTTCTCAAGCCGAAGTAAATATTGAGGAACCAACACAAGAAGATATTTTCAGAATCGGAACCGTAGCCAAGGTCAGACAGATGCTGAAGCTTCCTAACGGTACGATTCGTGTACTCGTAGAAGGCTTGGAACGGGCTGAAATCATTGAATATATGGACAACGAGGAATATTACGAGGTACTGGCGCAGGAGTTGCCTGAGGAGGAGAATAACCATCCAGAGACGGATGCTCTGATGCGGACTGTTCTCAACCAGTTTGAAAATTATATTAATCTGTCCAAAAAAGTGACCCCGAGACATTGGCAGCCGTGTCTGATATTGAAGAGCCTGGTCGGTTAGCTGATGTGATTACAAGTCACTTGTCTCTGAAGATTAAGGATAAGCAGGAGATTTTAGAGACGGTGGACGTGCGTGAACGCTTGGAGAAACTTCTCGATATTCTTAACAATGAACGTGAAGTGCTGGAGCTTGAACGCAAAATCAGTCAACGTGTGAAAAAGCAGATGGAGAAAACCCAGAAGGAATATTATTTGCGTGAGCAAATGAAGGCGATCCAGAAAGAACTGGGTGAAAAAGAAGGTCGTGCTGGTGAAGTCGAGGAACTTCGCAATCAGATGGAAGCTCTTGATCTGCCAGAGAAGGTGAAGGAAAAGGTAGAAAAAGAAATTGATCGCTTAGAGAAAATGCCTGCAAGCTCTGCTGAGGGCGGAGTGATCCGCAACTACGTGGATTGGCTGCTTGCTCTTCCATGGAGTCAGATGACGGAGGATGACCTCGATATTCAGAAGGCCGAGGATGTCCTGAATGCCGATCATTATGGTTTGGAAAAACCTAAAGAACGTGTACTTGAATACTTGGCTGTGCAAAAGCTCGTGAAAAAGCTCAAAGGACCGATTCTATGTCTTGTAGGCCCTCCAGGCGTAGGTAAAACATCACTTGCTCGCTCGATTGCCAGATCGCTGGGACGAGAATTCGTTCGTATCTCACTTGGTGGGGTACGGGACGAAGCAGAGATCCGCGGTCACCGACGGACGTATGTTGGGGCAATGCCGGGACGTATTATTCAAGGAATGAAGACAGCGGGCTCGCTTAATCCTGTGTTCCTGCTGGATGAGATTGACAAAATGGCTTCAGACTTCCGTGGTGATCCTTCGGCAGCGTTGCTAGAAGTGCTTGACCCGGAACAGAACAATACGTTTAGTGATCATTTTGTAGAATTGCCGTTTGACTTATCCAACGTCATGTTTATTACAACGGCGAATACCGTGCACAGTATTCCGCGTCCACTTCTGGATCGGATGGAAATGCTGAATATTCCTGGATACACTGAACTGGAGAAGCTGCAGATCGCCAAAAACTATCTGTTGCCGAAGCAGAAGCAAGATCATGGTCTGCAAGAGGATCAGCTGAATGTAGGAGACGATAGCTTACTTCGAGTCATTCGTGAATACACACGTGAATCCGGTGTGCGGAATCTGGAGCAACAGATGGCGTCTTTATGCCGTAAGGCAGCTAAGAATATTGTATCTGGCGTAGAAGGCCAGATTAATATTTCAGCTGATGAAGTGAAGGATTACCTTGGCCCAGGCAAGTTCCGTTATGGAATGGCTGAACTGGAAGATCAGATTGGTACCGTAACTGGACTCGCGTGGACTGAGGTGGGCGGAGATACTCTTGTTATTGAAGTCACCGTTGTGCCTGGATCAGGCAAACTTACGCTGACCGGTAAATTGGGAGATGTCATGAAGGAATCGGCTCAGGCCGCTTTCAGTTATACTCGCTCCAAAGCGGCTCAACTAGGGATTGCATCTGACTTCCATGAGAAAAATGATATCCACATCCATGTACCGGAAGGTGCTATTCCGAAGGATGGCCCGTCTGCGGGGATCACAATGGCAACGGCATTGATCTCTGCACTCACGAACAAGCATGTATCCAAAGACATTGCCATGACTGGAGAAATCACACTTCGTGGTCGTGTATTGCCAATTGGTGGACTGAAGGAAAAATCACTCGCAGCTCACCGTGCAGGCTACAAAAAAATATTATTGCCCAAAGATAATGAACGGGACTTACGGGATATTCCAGACAGCATCAAGGAAGATGTGGAATTTGTCCCGGTTGCCCATATGGATCAGGTGTTAGAGCACGCACTTGTAGAGCAGGCAGGAATTCACCTGTAATCCATAACATCTAAGGGAGCGTATGAAGAATAAACCGTTTTGCGGAGGCTTCGGCGTCCGCAAGAACGGTTTTTTTGGTATGATAGAACAACAAACCATGGCATAATACCTTCAGTACGTTTTACAGGAGATCAAGAGAGGACAGATATATCATGAAAGTAAACCAATCCGAATTTATAATCAGCGCCGTTCGGCCTGAACAATACCCAGATGACGGGTTGCCAGAGATTGCTCTGGCGGGACGTTCCAATGTGGGAAAGTCATCCCTCATCAACCGTTTGATCAGTCGTAAAAATTTGGCACGGACAAGCTCTACGCCGGGTAAGACGCAGCAACTCAACTACTATAAAATTAATCAGGATCTCTATTTCGTCGATTTCCCGGGGTATGGTTACGCGAAGGTATCCAAGGAGCAACGTTTTGCTTGGGGAAAAATGATGGAGAAATATCTGCTACAGCGCAAAGAATTGAAGCTTGTTATGCAGATGGTAGATATTCGGCATGAGCCATCCAAAGATGACAAGATGATGAATGAGTGGCTGCGCCATCACGGGCTTCCTCTTGTTGTTGTAGCGACCAAGCTGGATAAGATCCCCAAAACTCGTCGACCAAAACATATCAAGATCATCAAAGAAGGACTAGGTCTTCGTTCGGGAGATCTGTTTGTAGCATTTTCATCAGAAGAAGGAATAGGCAAAGAGGAGTTATGGGAGATCATCTCTCGTCATGCGGCTGTAGGCAAGTATGCACCTGAGGCTCTCGAAGCTTCTGAACTCGAAGAAAACAACGAAGCTTAATGGGAACGGACGATCATACTATAGTCATGGAAACATTCCATGGCTATTTGTTTTAGTATCGAATTATAATATGGAAATCTACGAAATAGAATCGTAACGCATAACGGCGAAGATTGGTGAGACACTACAATAAATGACAATGCATAAGATGATTTACATGTGAATTTCATAAACATTTCATAAAAATCCCCGGTGGGGGACATGATGTGTGATATAATTAACCATGTCCGTTATAGATGGATGTATATATGTAGAAAACACTTTGATTGGAAATTTATTAGGCAGGTGAACTTGCAATGCACATCGTTGTTGTTGGTTTGAATTATCGCACGGCGCCTGTAGAGATTAGGGAACGATTCACATTTGCAGAAAAGGATTTATCCGAAGCGCTGCAGCAGCTCAAGCTGACCAAGAGTGTATTGGAAGGTGTAATCGTGGCCACATGCAACCGTACAGAATTGTATGTTGTGGTAGACCGTCTGCACATGTGTGGTTATTTCATTCGTACGTTTATGGAACAATGGTTTAATGTTCCGCGGGAAGAATTTACGCAACACTTATATATATATGAAGATGATACAGCGATCCGTCATTTGTTCCGGGTCATTTGCGGATTGGATTCAATGGTCATTGGAGAAACGCAGATTCTCGGACAGGTGAAACAGGCTTTTCTCACTGCACAGCAAGAGAAAGCGACGGGAACATGGTTTAATATGCTGTTCAAGCAGGCGGTTACCTTAGGTAAACGAGCGCATTCTGAGACGTCGATTGGCGAGAGTGCGGTATCTGTCAGTTATGCAGCAGTGGAGCTAGGCAAGCGGATCTTTGGGATGTTCACGGATAAGAAGGTTCTCATTCTGGGAGCTGGTAAGATGAGTGAATTGACCGTCAAACATCTGTACGCCAACGGTGCTTCCGAGGTGATCGTTGCCAACCGTACACTTGCACGGGCAGAGGAGCTTGCAGCGAAGTTTCGAGGAACGCCTTGCACGATGGAAAGAGCACTAGAGAGACTGAATGAAGTGGATATTGTTATTAGTTCCACTGGGGCTGATCGCTATGTATTGGACGCATCCGTTGTTCGCGATAGCATGAAGCGTCGGCAGTCTCGCCCATTGTTCTTGATTGATATTGCTGTTCCTCGTGACATTGATCCGGCGATTGGTGAGATCTCTAATGTCTTCCTCTATGATATTGATGATCTGGAGGGAATCGTGGAGAGCAACCTGGAGATGCGCAAGGTCGAAGCGGCCAAGATTGAGAAGATGATTGAACTGGAGATGGAAGATTATTATCACTGGCTCAAAACATTAGGTGTTCGCCCTGTCATTCGTGCTTTGCAGGAGAAGGGTGCCTCGATTCATGAAGAGACAATGGAGAGTCTGTTCAACAAATTGCCAGAGCTTGATGAACATCAACGCAAAGTGATCCGTCGTTTGACCAAGAGCATCGTCAACCAAATGACGACAGATCCGATTAATCGAATCAAGGAAATGGCTGGTACGAAGCATGGTGATGAAGCTTTGAACATGTTCACTCAAATTTTTGCCTTGGAGGATGCAGTGGAGACGGCCGCGGAGAAAGTAAATCAAAGCGACGCCTCAGCTTTACGCAAACCAGCCGCTGTTCATCTTAACGACAACCGGCAAGATGCTATGCCGGCTTATGTCCCGGCAGGCGTATAAGGCGGGTGGGCAGCTTGACCCTCGCTGAACAAATTTACGAAGCTCTAATTTACTTGTATGCCCTGAGCCTTCTGTTCTATTTCTCGGACTGCATTCGACGCAATGCGGGGGCGAAGCGAACGGGCACAGGGTTTCTTGTAGTTGTACTTCTGCTGCAGATTGCGCATGTAATTATGCGAATGTGGGATGAAGGACATTTTCCGATCTATACAACGTTTGACTTTTTATTTTTATTTTCATTCAGCATTGTACTGATGTCATTAGTGATGACGCGTGTACAGCGTTCTGAGTTCGCCATTTTGCTACTGAATGTTGTTGGGTTCTCGGTTACCGTGCTGAACCGGTTATGGTTTACAGCCGGAGAAATTTCTTTGCATAATTGGCAGACCGTACACGGGTTGCTGATCATGCATATTACACTAGCGAATCTAGGCTTTGCCGCTTTGACGGTAGGAACGGTATTTGCTCTGTTATATCTGTTTTTGCATCGTAAACTGAAGAACAAGAAATGGAATGATACCGTACGGCGTATGCCTAGCCTTGAAGTGATCGGCAAATATATGGACGGAGCAACGTTAATCGGAACCCCACTGTTAGGTGTTTCGGTGATGTTGGCGGTATTATCAATTGTTGCGGAGACACGTTGGAGTTTACTTTTGGATCTTAAAGTGATTGCGACATTTCTTGCGATAGCGATATATGTAGGATACTTTGTTGCGAAGCAACGCAAACAATTTTCCATGATCATTATGGCGAGATGGACATTGATTGGTTATGCCTTAGTCATTATCAGTTTTTTATCCAATGCGTATTCAGCGTTTCATCGTTGGACGGGAGAGTGAATCCTATGGATCGGTACACCCCGATATATGTGAATACTTCAGGCAAAATGTGTTGTATCATTGGCGGCGGCCGTGTCGCTGAACGTAAAATTAAAGGTCTGCTCCATGCGGACGCACATATCAAAGTGATAAGTCCGGACATCACAGCTGAGCTGAAACAACTGCATCAAGATTCCCGATTGGAGTGGATAGACCGGTCCTACCGCAAAGGTGATTTGCGGGGGGCCTTTCTCGTATATGCGGCGACCAACCATGTTGAAGTTAACACGGCTGTAGTCCAAGAGGCGATGAAAGAGGGCATACTGGTGAATGACGCCAGTTCCTCTTACAACAGTTCATTTATTACGCCCAGTGTCGTGAGGCGAGGAAGATTGAGCATAGCTATCTCAACAGCTGGAGCAGGGCCAGCGGCTGCGGCTGAGATCCGTGCCGTACTGGAGGAACAATTCGGAGATGAATACGAGACGTATATTGAATTTTTGCATCAGATGAGGGGCGAAGTGAAGGCGCGTGTCTCGTCCTCGCGTCAGCGCAGCTTTTTACTTCGTCAATTGACGGAAATGAACGTACTTGAAGATATTCGCAGCGGACGATTTCAATGGTGGACAGAAGAACAAATCGGGGAATGGATATCCCGCAATCAGGAGGAAATATAGACATGCGTACAATTAAAGTTGGAAGTAGACAGAGCGCTCTTGCTTTAACCCAGACAGGTCATGTTATTAACGATTTGCGCCAGATTTGTGAGCGAGAAGGATTAGCATTTGATTTTGAAGTACATAAGATCGTGACTAAGGGAGATCTGATTCTCGATGTGACACTGTCCAAAGTGGGAGGCAAAGGGCTGTTTGTAAAAGAAATTGAGCAAGCCATGTTAGATCACAAAATTGATATGGCTGTACACAGCATGAAGGATATGCCGTCCGAATTACCCGAGGGCTTGATTAATGGTGCAGTGCCTCGTCGTGCCGATCCCCGCGATGCCTTGATCTCGAATGGAGGTCTCACACTGGATCAATTGCCAGAGGGTGCTAGAGTCGGAACAAGTAGCTTGCGTCGTTCCAGCCAGTTGAAAGCTTATCGTCCCGACCTTCAACTGGAGTCACTGCGTGGCAACATTGATTCTCGTCTACGCAAGCTGGAGACAGAAGGTTTGGATGCGATTATATTGGCTGCTGCTGGGCTGTACCGTATGGGCTGGGAGGATCGCATTACAGAATATCTGTCTGAGACAGCTTGCCTACCTGCTGTAGGTCAAGGTGCATTGGGTATCGAATGCCGTGAAGATGATGCAGAATTGTTGCATTTATTGCAGTTGTACAATGATCCAGAGACCGCCGGGCCTGTACTGGCGGAGCGTCGTTTCCTGAGCGTGTTGAATGGCGGTTGTCAGGTTCCGATTGGGGCGTATGCCGTCTGGGTGCCACAGGAAGATACAGATTCCCCGAATGGACAAAACAAGTTACAATTAACAGGTATGGTTGGTACGCCTGATGGCGGACTGATACTGAAAGAAGCTCTGACCGGTAAAGATCCGGTTCGTCTAGGAGAAGAAGTCGCGTGGAGGCTAATTGAACGGGGAGCAGAGCAGATACTGGCAGAAGTTAGGGGATGAAGACATGGTGGGAAAGGTCTTTTTGGTAGGAGCAGGCCCGGGAGATGCTAAGCTGATTACCGTAAAAGGATGGGAGTCAATTGGCAAGGCAGACGCGGTGGTATATGATCGCTTGGCTAGTCCAAGGCTGTTGAAACAAATGAAGCCAGGAGCTGTCAAGATTTACGTGGGCAAGCGACCTGACCGACATACAATGAAACAGGAAGAGATCAATCAGTTGTTGGTGGATCTTGCGCTAGAAGGAAAAGTGGTTGTGAGACTCAAGGGCGGGGATCCAACCATATTTGGACGCGTTGGCGAAGAAGCGGATTTGTTACGTAAAAACGGCGTTCCTTTTGAGATCGTGCCTGGTGTAACAGCAGCGATTAGTGTGCCTGCTTATGCCGGAATTCCAGTGACCCACCGCGACTATGCTTCGTCGATTTCTATTATTACAGGACATGAGAGCCCGGACAAGCTGGATCGCAGCATCCATTGGGATAAAGTAACGAATGCAACGGGTACACTTGTATTTATGATGGGTGTCGCCAAAATTGGTTATATTAGCGAACAATTGATTCGCCATGGTCGACCAGCTCAGACGCCAGTGGCATTAGTACGCTGGGGCACGAGAGCGGAGCAGGATACAATTACGGGTACGCTTGAAAATATAGAAGCTAAAGTGCTGGCTGCTAATTTTCAGCCTCCTGCTGTCATTGTTGTCGGTGATGTGGTGAATCAACGGGAACAATTGAAGTGGGCAGAGGCGCTTCCGTTGTTTGGTAAACGGATTTTGGTGACGAGGGCTCGTAGTCAGGCCAGCGAATTAGTAGATCGGATTGAGGAGCTTGGCGGCGAACCTTACGAGTTCCCAGTCATTGAGACGATTATGCCAACAAGCGAGTCTTCCAAGCAAAGTGTCAAACAAGCCTTTGATGCGTTAAATACATTTGACTGGGTATTTTTCACGAGTGTGAATGGCGTTGAATTTTTCTTCCGTCATCTGGAACAAGAAGGCCAAGATATTCGCTCCATCCATCGTGCTCGAATTGCAGCCGTAGGTCCTTCTACAGCAGAAGCTTTGCGCAAACATGGCATTGCAGCCGAAATGGTAAAAGGGCCTTTCCAGGCGGAAGGCATGCTTGAAGCATTCGAAAGCGAGCTGAAGGAAGGACAGCGTGTGTTGCTTCCTCATGGAGACCTTGCGCGCTCCTGGTTGCCAGAGCAACTGAAGGAACGAGGGCTTCATGTCACTGAAGCGATCATCTACGATACAATTCTTGCTGGTGAGGATGACGATGAATTACTGAAACTGTTAGAAGAGGGCGGTATTCATGCCGTAACATTTACAAGCTCATCTACAGTTACGAACTTTATGAACATTCTGAAGCGTATGGGGATTCAAGATCCACTACCTTTATTAGAAAATGTGGAGATTGCTTGCATCGGACCAGTCACGGCCAAGACGGCAGAAACTGCTGGGTTGAAGGTGACCTTGATGGCAGAACAGGCAACAATCGAGAGTATGATCTCCGTATTGTGTGATTGGAAGCGGACACCGACGACGGTTGAATCTTCCTCACATTGATTAAATACTTCAGAATCGCAAGTTGATATGCATTGCGATTTCACGTAGCGTTTGCATAGATCCGGATGGCTGAAGCGTGCTGAATTCGTTAAGAACCAGCGCGCTTCCCTTTTTGCTCTATATAACTTTTGAAGGAGGTTTTAACGATGAGTTTTCCAATTGTACGACATCGTCGTTTGCGTCAATCTGTAGGTATCCGTAACATGGTCAGAGAGAATCAGCTAAGTGTGGATGATTTTATTCAGCCCATTTATGTGACGTATGGAGAGAATGTAAAATCCGAAATAAAATCGATGCCAGGTGTATTCCGTTTCTCGTTAGATCGTCTTCAAGAAGAAGTGACCGAGATTGCGGAACTAGGTATTCCGGCTGTGCTGCTGTTTGGTATTCCAGAGACGAAGGATAGTGTTGGTTCATCGGGTTTTGCCGAAGATGGTATTGTGCAGGAAGCTACGAGATTGATCAAATCCTGGTATCCAGAGCTGCTCGTTATCGCAGATACCTGTCTGTGCGAATTCACAGATCACGGACATTGCGGTATGGTGCACACTTTTGAGGTAGATGGTCATACTTGCGGGGATGTTCTAAATGATGAGTCATTGGAGCTATTGGTGAAGACAGCAGTATCCCAAGCTAAAGCAGGGGCGGACATTATTGCTCCTTCCAACATGATGGATGGATTTGTACAAGCCATTCGAGCGGGACTCGATGAGAATGGATTCAGTCATATTCCAATCATGTCATACTCGGTAAAATACGCCTCGGCATTCTATGGCCCATTCCGTGAAGCTGCCGACTCTACACCGCAGTTTGGAGACCGCAAATCATATCAAATGGATCCCGCCAACGCACGTGAAGCTCTACGTGAAGCCGAAACCGATGTGCTTGAAGGTGCAGACATGCTTATGGTAAAACCATCACTTTCCTATTTGGACGTGTTGCGTACGATTAGAGATCAGTTCGATCTGCCTCTCGTAGCCTATAACGTAAGTGGTGAGTACGCGATGGTTAAAGCAGCAGCCCTCCAAGGGTGGATTGATGAGAAAAAGGTTGCGATGGAGATCCTGCTTAGTATGAAGCGTGCAGGCGCAGATATGATTATTACCTACTACGGAAAAGATGCTTCACGCTGGTTGGCAGAGAAGTAATAGTTTGCGTTTGATTACAGGATATTAAGGAGGATATTCATGACTGCACAACAAGGAAATCGTCGAAATGATGAGCGCTCACGCAGCGCATTTGAAGAAGCGAAGCAGTACATACCGGGAGGGGTGAATAGCCCGGTTCGGGCGTTCAAATCGGTAGGGCTAACGCCTATTTATGCAGAACGTGGCGAAGGCTCTAAGATTTACGATATTGATGGCAATGTCTTTATTGATTATGTAGGTTCATGGGGTCCGCTCATTATGGGACACGCACATCCTGATGTTGTAGAAGCCCTCCGGGAAACAGCGCTCAAAGGAACAAGTTTTGGTGCACCAACGTTGCTTGAAACCGAGATGGCTAAGCTTGTATGTGAACGTGTACCATCGATTGATATTGTGCGGATGGTGAATTCGGGTACGGAAGCAACGATGAGTGCAATTCGATTGGCTCGTGGTGTAACCGGACGCAGCAAAATTTTGAAATTTGAAGGCTCTTATCATGGACATGCGGACAGCTTGCTCATCAAAGCAGGCTCAGGTGTTGCAACACTGGGTCTTCCAGATAGTCCGGGTGTACCTGAAGGTGTGGCTACAAATACGATTACAGTACCTTACAACGATTTGGAGTCTGTGAGTCTTGCTTTTGAACGCTTTGGTGAAGAGCTGGCAGCTGTAATTGTGGAGCCAGTTGCAGGTAATATGGGTGTTGTTCCTCCGGCTCCAGGTTTTCTTGAAGGGCTGCGCAGCTTAACAACGAAGTATGGCAGCTTGCTTATTTTTGATGAAGTGATGACGGGATTCCGTGTGGGTCTGAACTGTGCACAGGGGCGTTATGGTGTGACACCAGATCTAACATGTCTTGGTAAAGTCATTGGTGGTGGACTACCTGTAGGTGCATATGGCGGCCGACGTGATCTAATGGAGCAAATGGCACCATCTGGACCGATCTATCAGGCAGGTACACTCAGTGGCAATCCGCTCGCAATGGCAGCAGGTTACACAACCCTCAAGCTACTGACACCTGAGGTTTATGATCGTTTGGAGACATTATCGGCTCGTTTGCAGGCTGGATTTGAGAAGAATGCAGCAGAAGCAGGTGTGGCGATAACGATTAACCGGGTGGGTTCGATGGTATGCCCATTCTTCAGTAGCGTTCCAGTAACAAATTATGATATCGCAAAAGAAAGCAATCTGGATCAATTCCGTCGTTACTTTGCTGCAATGGTTGATCAGGGTGTGAGTGTTGCTCCTTCTCAATATGAAGGAATGTTCGTCTCTGGTGTGCACACAGAGCAAGACATCGATGATACCATCGAAGCTAATCGTAAAGCTCTCTTGTCCTTATGAGCATCAAAAGTTGGAAACGCCGAGGCGATTGGCTTGAACTGATGCCTGGCAAAGTGGTGACAGGTAGTTCAGATAAGCAGATGGCTGTGGAGCAATGGCTGCAATCTGAACTCCAGCTCCCCGAGAAGATGCTACGTCAGCTACAAGCGAATCAGGGTATACAACTTGCAGGGGACCGGCTTCGGCTGGCCCTTTTTGCATCTCGCCCACTTGATGTTGAACCACTGTGGGCAGAGATTGATGTGTTATATGAGGATGACTTCTGCCTGGTTGTGCACAAACCTGCTGGAATGAAGTTGCATCCCGATGGGAGCCGAGCAGACACTGCAATTACGCTGGATCATGCGGTTGCTTCGTATTATGAGATGAACGGTATTGAGGCGAGCGTACGTCATGTGCACCGATTAGATGAGGATACAACTGGCCCTGTGTTATATGCCAAAAATGCTTTTGCCCTCGCCAAACTGGATGAAGCGATGCGTAGTAAAGAGATCGGACGCCATTACGTGGCGATTGCTGGGGGACAGGTACCCAAGACGCTACAGCTGATTAATGCGTCAATTGGCAAGGATAGACATCATAAGCAACGTAGACGTGTCTCTCCGAATGGACAGGAGGCGATCACTCACGTTCAGATTGTAGAAGTCTTTCCGAAAGCGACCTTAGTTCGACTTACGCTGGATACCGGGCGAACACATCAGATCCGGGTTCATCTGAGTTATGCGGGACATGCTCTAATTGGAGATGAACTGTATGGAGGGAAGCCGGACCACATTGGACGTCAAGCTCTCCATGGAGAGCTATTGGTGTTCAAGCACCCTCTTACCGGAGCAACAATTGAGGTTGCAGATCCTTGGCCCGATGATTTTAAACAACTGATTGATCGTGAAAAGTAATAGTTCGTGTTCAAAAAGGTCGGTTTTCAGTACCGAGAAGATGGAATGAAGTTAGAAATGGAGTAGCGGAGCGTAGATTGAGCTACGTGAGCAACGGACATTTCGGCTGAATTCCATCTTCGATGCTGAGATGCCGTCAGGCATCCCTCGTAATCAAAAGCGGACTTTTTGAACAACCTCTAACAACTAATAAATATAGAAGGTTTGAACAAAGGTGGCATGCTCATCTCATCCATGGCATATAGATTGGGTAACGAAGGATTTAGACCATGGATCAGTCCCATGAGAAGGATCATGGTGAACATATGCCGAAAGGAGGACGCCACCTTTGTTGAATCAACCCTATGGTTTACGGTTCGATATTTATGAGCGCGTTCATTTGTCTGAGGGAGTCCCTGCAATTGAAGAGTTAGAGGAAATTGAGTTATACCCGCGTATTCAAGTCATCGGTCAGGACGATCATGCCACATTGCGAGGCCATCTTCTACTCACAGGTACGTACCGCGGTGAGGATACAGTGGCAGAGGAGCTGAAACATTTTATTCCTGTTGAAATCACGGTACCCTTGAATCGAGTAAGATCCATTGAGGACATTTCTATCGAAATCGAAAATTTTGATGTCGACTTGTTAACGAATCGCAGTCTGAACATTACTGGAGTTCTATCCCTTCGAGGTATTGAGGGTTTCCCGGTGGAAGAACCACAAGTGTGGACAGCTGATGAGTTTACGGTTGTACATTCACCAGACCCACAGCAGGGTCAGCGTTCCACAGAGTCAGAGTTAGAACAGGAAAATAATCTGAATACCTTCGCACAAGAATACCTGCTGCAACGTAGTGAAGAGGAAGGATTGATCGAGTCAGGCAATGCCGCGTTGGCCGGTCAGTTCGAGGATAATTCACAGCAAGCGACGGATGAGTCTATTCGCGGCGAAGACGCAGAGCACCCAGAGCTTGTATCCCAGTCATTCACGGAACCTACCTATGCGGAGCAACCGGAAGCCGAGGAAGAAGCATACAGACCAAATGCTGTGGACGAGGCGTATACTTCCTTCATTTTTCAAGGAGAGGAACCGGCTCAGAATGATGTCGCTGATACACCATCACCGGTATCTTCCTTTATGGCTGAAACTGCGGATCGTCTAGCCTCTTATCCTGAGTCAGAACCCTTAGTGCCGCTGGCTGAAGAACCATCGTCTGTTTGGTCCGAGCCTTCTGTGGAGACCTTACATACGAATGCTGGATTAGATCAGCCGACAGTGCAAGAAGAGACACCTAATGTGTGGCATTTTGAATCTGCTCGATCGGCTCCTGAACAGGATAATTCCCAAGTTGCCGAGGCTCAGGAGAATTGGCAGGAAGTGTTTGCCCCTTCTGAATTAGAAACGGCAGGAGCAGACCGACCTTTACAGGAGGCTTCGGATGAGGAAGGGTTCGCTGAAGCAAGTGCAGTGATCCCTGAACCTGTAGCTGAGACGGAAGACAAGCCGGAGCTTAAAGTGGCTTTTGGTAGCAAAAAGGAATCTTCTCTAAGAGAGGAAAATGGGGTGGGCATCTCCTCCTTGTTATCCTCTGGCAGAGCCGTACGTGAGGCAGATACAGATCGAGAAGATGAAGCAGCCACAGATGCAGTACCTGTCGAGGCTTACTCGTCTGACGATGGACAATGGAAAAATCTATTCCTTGGTACGATCGTGGAACAGACTCCATTCCGTAAAGTGAAATTATGCATTGTTCAGCGAGAAGAGACACTGGATACGATTGCGGATCGGTATCAGTTAAGCACACGGGAGCTTCAGCTCTACAATCGTTTATCTGAACAGGTTGTTGAAGAAGGACAGATCTTATATATACCGTAGTTGTAACTAGTAAGTTAACTTAACCCGTTATCCCTAGGGATGACGGGTTTTTGCTACTTTTTTTGAAACGAAACGTGTGCTCCAACCAATCTGGTTGTTCGTAAGGATATGCTGCAAATCTAGAAATGAACTAAAGAAGTTAAGAATATGAGCCATGTAATGCTCCCAGGTGGCAGTGGAACAATTCTCCCAATCCCTTCGTATTATAGCTGAACTCCTATATTGGACGTCGGTTATTTCACCTGGTGTGCTGTGTATTCATCGTTTATAATCTCAAGCAGGCTTTCTTGATGACGTCTTAAGTGCTAAGTGTGAGCGGGCTTGCCTTATTCCGCTGTTGCCAGGTTGACTATCGCGCATGGTCAGGGTATGATGTGTTTAGGTTTTTTTGAAGAATAACTTGGATCGGGAGTAGTAGACAGGATGACCTTTCAGAGAGTGGGATTGTATCGCTGAGAAATTCCGCAGGAACCAACTGTTCGAAGTCGCCCGGGAGTTGCCTATTTGAATTCACGAAATGATCTGACGGATGATTTCATTGTGAGGTAGGATAGGCCGGTAGCAGCCGTTATCTGCTTGAAGTGTCACGTGTACCCGTAAGGGAGATCTGTATCTATTGGTCTGCGTGAAACAAAGGTGGTACCGCGAAAGCTAACCTTTCGTCCTTTGATGGATGAAAGGTTTTTTTGTTTTTTGGCGATGATGATGAAGTAACGGAGGAATGACACATGTCTGAACAAAAAAAATCAGCTACACCTGAAATGCCAACAACCTATGATCCAAAAGCTGCCGAGCAGAAATGGTACTCCTTTTGGACAGAGCGTGGATATTTCAAGGCAGGACAACGTAAGGACGCTGAGCCTTTCACAATTGTAATCCCGCCACCTAACGTAACAGGAATGCTGCATATTGGGCACGCACTTGATTTTACACTACAGGATATTCTGATTCGTACGAAACGGATGCAAGGATATGATGCGCTATGGTTGCCAGGTTCAGACCATGCCGGTATCGCTACACAAACCAAGGTTGAGCAGAAACTACGTGAAGAAGGTCTAACTCGTTATGACCTTGGACGCGAGAAGTTTTTGGATAAAGTATGGGACTGGAAAGATCAGTATGCAACAACCATTCGTCAGCAATGGGGTAAAATGGGGCTTTCTCTCGATTATTCCCGTGAGCGTTTTACGCTGGATGAAGGGTTGTCTCAAGCTGTACGTAAAGTCTTTGTTCAATTGTATGAGAAAGGTCTCATCTACAGAGGCAAACGTATTATTAACTGGGATCCAGTAAACCGGACGGCCTTGTCCGATATTGAAGTTGAATACAAAGAAGTACAGGGTCACTTGTATCATCTGCGTTATCCACTCAAAGACGGAAGTGGTTACGTTACTGTAGCAACAACACGTCCTGAAACGATGCTTGGCGATACAGCGGTTGCTGTCCATCCGAAGGATGAGCGCTATGCAGATATGGTTGGCAAAATGCTCGTGTTGCCTATTATCGGACGCGAAATTCCGATTGTTGCCGATGATTATGTGGATAAAGAGTTCGGAAGTGGCGCGGTTAAAATTACGCCTGCACATGATCCGAATGACTTTGAAGTAGGTCAGCGTCATAATCTGCCTCAGATCACGGTGATGGATGAGACCGGTACGATGAATGAAGAGGCTGGCAAATATCAAGGACTTGATCGCAGTGACTGCCGTAAGCAGATCGTAGCCGATCTGAAGGGACTCGGTGTACTGATTAACATTGAGGATCATACACACCAAGTTGGACACAGTGAACGGACTGGAGCTGTAGTTGAGCCATATCTGTCCACACAATGGTTCGTAGAGATGAAACCTCTTGCAGAAAGAGCCATTCAGAAGCAAAAAGGTGGAGATGGCGTAAACTTCGTCCCAGACCGTTTTGAGAAAACATATCTGAACTGGATCGAAAATGTTCGCGATTGGTGTATTTCCCGTCAGTTGTGGTGGGGACATCGTATCCCTGCATGGTATGACGAAGAGACAGGTGAAATCATCGTATCCGCAGAAGATCCAACAATCTTGCCTGAAAACGCGGGACGTAAACTTAGACAAGATGAGGATGTATTGGATACATGGTTCAGTTCTGCTCTATGGCCGTTCTCCACACTCGGATGGCCGGAAGACACAGAAGATCTGCAACGTTATTACCCAACAAGTGTACTTGTAACGGGGTATGACATTATTTACTTCTGGGTATCCCGTATGATCTTTACGGCATTGGAATTCACGGATGAAATTCCGTTTAAGGATGTTCTGATGCACGGTCTTGTTCGTGATGCAGATGGACGCAAAATGTCCAAATCACTGGGCAACGGTGTAGATCCGCTTGATGTTATCGAGAAATATGGCGCGGATGCGATGCGTTATATGATCTCAACGAGCAGCACACCGGGTCAGGATTTACGTTTCCGCTGGGAACGTGTAGAGCAGGCGCGTAACTTTGCGAACAAAATCTGGAACGCTTCTCGTTTCGCTCTGATGAATCTGGAAGGCTTCACGTTCGAAGATCGCGACATCTCTGGAGAGCTCGGAACAGCAGACTATTGGATTTTGCACCGTCTGAACGAAACTTCCCGAGATATTACGCGTCTAATCGAAGCATACGAATTTGGGGAAACAGGCCGTTTGCTGTATAACTTCATCTGGGATGATCTCTGTGACTGGTATATTGAGTTTGCCAAACTGTCATTCTACGGCGAAGATCCTGTGGCGAAGAAAAAGATACAGTCCGTACTGGCTTATGTGCTCGACCAGACCATGCGCTTGATTCATCCGTTTATGCCATATATCTCCGAGGAAATTTGGCAGCATCTACCGCATGAAGGCGAGACCATTACACTGGCTGCTTGGCCGGTATATGATCCAGCATTGGAGAACCCGGAAGCCGTTGCAGAGATGAATCTGTTGATGGACACAATTCGTGCCGTTCGTAACATTCGCGCTGAAGTGAACGTGCCAATGAGTAAGAAGATTGAGTTGATGGTGAAAGCGAACAGCCCAGAGGCGTATAGCATCATTGAGCGCAATAGCCATTACATCCAACGATTCTGTAATACGTCTGAGTTCGACAGCGGGCTTGATCTCAATTCACCCGATAAAGCAATGACTGCTGTCATTACAGGGGCTGAGCTGTATTTGCCACTGGCAGGACTTATTGATATTGAGCAGGAAGTGGCTCGCCTGGAGAAAGAGTTACAGAACCTTGAAGGCGAAGTACTCCGTGTAGAGAAAAAGCTGGCAAACGAAGGCTTTGTTGCTAAGGCTCCGGCCAAAGTTATTGAAGAAGAACGTGCCAAACAAGCGGATTATTCGGATAAACGGGATAAAGTCATTGCCCGGATCAAGGAACTGAAAGGTTAAGAATAACTGGGTCGGGTGGAGATGAATGACGCCATCCGGCCGCTTTTTTCAATCAAACTCATGACCGAAGGTGAAGCAGATGACTGAACTTAATGAGACAGGTGTGAATACGCCTTTACGAACGTATAATGAGGCTGTGGACTGGATTAATGGCCTTATTCCTTTTGGGATCAGACCCGGACTGGAACGAATCATAGAATTGATGTCCCGGCTCGGTAATCCACATCAACGTCTTAAATTTATTCATGTCGCGGGAACGAACGGCAAAGGTTCGACTTGCGCTTTTTTGACGTCAGTTCTTCTTCAGGCGGGATATGATGTTGGCACATTTACATCTCCGTATATTACGAAGTTTACGAACCGTTTCCAGTATAACGGGGAAGATATTCCTGAAGAGACGTTGTTGAAATTGTCTAATCGATTACATCCTTTGGTACATGATATGGCAGCTACCGAGCTTGGTTCACCTACGATGTTTGAGGTGTCGACGGCACTTGCCCTCCTTTATTACGCTGAAGAGTGTTACCCCGATGTTGTAGTATGGGAAACCGGGCTGGGGGAAGGATGGACGTAACGAACATCGTTACACCCGTCGTATCGATTATCACTAACATTGGTATGGATCATACGGATGTACTCGGCGATACCATTGAATTGATTGCAAGCGAGAAGGCGGGGATCATTAAACCGGGTGTGCCGGTCGTTACTCTTGCAACTCAACCAGAAGCAGTGAGGGTGATTGAAGAGACGGCAGAGCGACTCCGATCAACCATGTACTTGGCTGGTAGACAGTTTACTTATCATAGGCTGGATAGCGACGTGAAGGGTCAATCTTTCCATTTTACAGGACCTTTCCGTGAGCTTGACGTACGTATCCGTATGCAAGGTGTCCATCAATGTGACAATGCAGCGGGTGCGCTTATGGTACTTGAATTGCTACGCCAGTACATGGCATTTATGTTGGATGAAGAAGATATTCTACTTGGAATGGAGCATGCCTTCTGGGCAGGACGGTTCGAGAAAGTCATCGATGAACCTCGAATTGTTCTGGACGGAGCACATAATCCTGAAGGTGCCGAATCACTAGCCAAGAGCATTATCGACGTATATCCCCACAACAAGTTAAATTTGATGATGGGTATGCTGGCGAATAAGCATCACGAAGCGTATTTGCAGCATATACTGCCACTAGTGGATACGCTGATCCTGACTGAACCAGACTTCCGCCGCAAAATGGATGCAGCCGATCTGCTGCAGATCGTCGAACGGGTGCGTCCTGCCATTGCGAAGCCGGAGCTGGAAATCATCGTCGAGCCTGAATGGGCGAAGGCACTTGATTTATTAAAGTCACGGACGGAAGCGGAGGATCTGGGGGTAGTGTCTGGTACACTGTATTTAATTGCAGATGTGCGAGCAGCCCTTTTGCATCAAACCGATTCTGAAAAAGGTTGGTGAAAGTTTTGTTAAATACATCGGAACACGTTCATTTTATAGGAATTGGCGGATATGGTATGAGTGCCATCGCCAGAGTTATGCTTGAGATGGGATACACCGTTACCGGATCGGATGTCGCTTCACAGGAGTTGACCGAGAAGTTGGCAGCCAAAGGAGCGAAAATATATATCGGACATACGGCGGAGCACGTCAACGGAGCAGACTTGGTTGTTTATTCAACGGCAGCTCCGGCGGACAATGTGGAACGGGTTGCGGCAGAGCAGCTCAATATCCCAATTTTGCACAGAGCTCAGATGCTTGCGCGTTTGTTGAACGAGCGTAAGGGAGTAGCTGTTGCTGGGGCGCACGGTAAAACAACAACCTCGTCCATGATTGCCCTTGTTATGGAAAAATGTGATACAGACCCAACGTATATTATTGGTGGGGAGATCATGAATGTGGGCACCAACGCGAAGGCTGGTCAAGGCGACTGGGTCGTTGCTGAAGCCGACGAGAGTGATGGTTCATTTTTGCAATATCATCCTTGGCTTGGTATTGTGACGAACATAGAAGCTGACCATTTGGAAAACTACAACAGCGACTTTGAGGAACTCAAAAAAGCGTATGTACAGTTTCTAAGTCAGATTCGTCCAGAAGGCACGGCGATTGTATGTGCTGACGATGAGAATGTGCAAGCCATTCTTCCGGCATTGAAGTCACGTGTGACCACGTATGGTATCGATCATGCTGCGGATTATACAGCAACAGATATTGTACTGGGCGATCGCCGCATTTCATTCACAATGAATCACCAAGGTGCTGCGATGGGAACCGTCGAACTGTCTGTACCAGGTAAACATAACGTTTATAATGCGATGGCTACTGTCATTACTTGTCTGGAAGCAGGTATTCCATTCGAGCAAATTACGGCTGCGATTATTCAGTTTCATGGAGCCAAACGCAGATTCCAGGTGCTGGGTGAAGCCCGTGATATGTTGATTATCGACGATTATGCCCACCATCCAACGGAAATCGAAGCGACCATTAGTGCAGCCAAAGCGACAGGAAAACGGATTATTGCCGTGTTCCAGCCGCAGCGTTACACCCGGACGTTCTTCTTGCTGGATGCGTTCAGTCGTGCTTTTGCCGAAGCGGATGAGGTGCTGATTACAGACATTTATTCGCCTGCTGGTGAAAAAGAAATCGAAGGTGTTCATTCTGCGAAATTGGTAGAATTGATTGTTCAGAACAGCAATGCTTCTGCACGATATCTTCCAACGAAGGAAGATGTTGTGGCTGATCTGCAGCACCGTTTACAGCCAGGAGATCTTGTACTTACAATGGGTGCAGGGGATATTTGGAAGGTTGGCGACACGTTGGCCAAATCTTTGAAGTAACTCCTGTGTAATGTAATTAAGTCATCAACAACATATGTGTTCAGGGCCGTCTGTCTTCTTCGTGAAGCAGGCGGTTTTTGCATGTAAAAGGTTCTATTCTACCCGTTTACTGCATATAGCTGTAATACATGCTTGTTCAAAAAGACCGGTTTCAGTATTCGGAAAGGTAGGATGATCCTTTTTGAGCAACCTCTATTATGGGACAAAGGAGAGGGTTCGGGGTGAGTAATGCTAGAATGACGTTTCGTTTTGGGGATAAGGAGTCGGACAAGCCTGTAAGCAAGGTACAGTCAATGGTAGAGGAACCTTTTGTGTTAAAAGAGGAGATTCCACGGAACCAAGAGCCTTTGCATATAGCGAAAACACCAGCATGGGAACCAGAAGATATCCCGGTAGATTGGGGGGAGACGGTTCTAACTAGCGTGAACCCACCCGAGCCTGATTCTGATTTTCGTTCCATTTCCAAAAGAGGACAAGATCACAAGCCTGTGGCTACAGAGTCTCCTTATGGGTATTCAGAACCATATGATTACTTGCCTGAAGATGACCAAACAACTGCAAGGAATAACCCGGAATTCACAGACCATGATTGGTTAGCAAGCCATGATCAGTATTCGTATAAGCGTAATCGTCCTCCAAGAGGTTGGAAAATGATTGGATCAGTGACAGGTGCTCTAGTAACCGGGGCACTTTTCGGAATAGTGATCCTTTCCTTTTTTAATAAAGATGGCACGGACTCCATTGTGAACTTACCAGGGAATCAGACGGTGTCTACCGTGGCGGAGCAAGAAGTAACAACCGGGGCAGGAGATGTAAATCAGGCGGCAATGACCGGGGCAGTTACTATGCTCTGCAATATGGCGTCTTCAGTTCACCTGAACGTGCGGAACAAGCCAAGCTTGAATTGGCTCAGGTGGGGATAGCTGCAGGTACTGATCCAGAGGATGGAAATCGGGTGTATGCAGGTATCTCTGCAGATCGGGAAGAAGCCAAATTGCTAAGCACAAGATTGAAGGCTGAGGGCGTTGAATTGTATGTCAAAGAAATCGCAGTACCTGCTATTAATTTATCTGCATGGGGCGGATTAGAAAAGGATGTGGAGAATCTATTTGCGAGCAGCTCTGCGCTGGTAGATCAGTTATCTACTCTATCGATCAGTCAACTTGGACAAACCACACCTCAGGCCGTTTCTGCTGAAGCAATGACTGTATTGGAGAACCAGCATCAATCGTGGTTGAGTGGGATCAACAGCTTGGCTCAAGGGCTTAATCAAGAGGCAAGTGCGATCGTTGCTAACATGGAGAAGTCAATGCACAATGCAATTACGGCTGTAACTGAATATAATAAAAATCCGGCTGATGTGCACATGTGGACGGTTCAGGCTAACTTGATGGAATATGTTTTGGAACAGAAGCAGTGGATTGAGATGATGAAACAATAAATTTTCTTCTTATAACAGTCGCTTGGAATCCCTGTCCGGCAAGGAACTGGAAATAGTTCCCCTTGCCGGATTTGTGTTTGTATTGACGTACAAAACCCCGTATAATAATGTGGGTGTCAAAAAATGGCGAGGGAAGATAACCGATGAAAAAAAACTTCGGCATGTTAATATTGTTCCTATTGCTCGGCTGGTTAGCTGGAGCTTGGATCGCCAAGGCACTACAGCCCGTTAAGGCTGTAGCTTTTCTTACTAAAGCCACGACCATCCGTTGGTCGCCTCAGGCTGATCTAGATATTTTTAGTTATGACATTTCACTTCAATTTCAAATGAGCCTCCTAAGTCTGTTTGGCATTATTTTTGCCGTGTGGTTGTACCGCAGACTGTAGGAGAATGACGGATTATGACGAAAAAAATAGACCAACGACATCAATTTTTGTGATACGAGGAGCAGATGTCGCTGTAGCATAAGGAGCCATTTATTGTGGAAAATGTACAACAGCGCCCTATAATTCTTGCCTCCACTTCGCCGCGGCGCAAAGAGCTGATCGCTTCACTTCATTTAGCTTTTGAAGTAATACCAAGTCATGCAGATGAAGATACGCCAGTAGAATGGACTCCTGAACAGACGGTTCAGGAACTCGCTATGCGCAAAGCACTCGCAGTTTTTCGGGATCTTGACGGTCGTGGATCGGATGCAGTCATTGTAGGTAGCGACACCATTGTGGTTCTGGATGGCAAGATTTTAGGGAAACCCGTAGATGAACAGGATGCTGAACGAATGCTGACCAAACTTCAGGGTCGCACACATCGCGTGTTTACAGGGATAGCGTGTATTGATGCAGGTAATGGGCAATCTGTAGTGAATTACCGACAGACAGATGTGACCATGAAGGAATTGTCTGATGCGACCATTCGTGGGTACGTTCAGACAGGTGAACCGATGGATAAGGCTGGTTCATATGCGATTCAGGGTATTGGCGCTTCACTAGTAGACCGCATTGAAGGATGTTACTTTAATGTGGTAGGCTTGTCTTTACCTTTGCTAAGTGACATGTTAGATGGATTCGGAATCCATGTACTGCCAAGAGCATAAATTTTGGGGATTGACGATGTGAAAAGAGGGAACCTATGGAGTCGGCTCAGTATATGATGCGCGACATCCCCCAAGAAGAACGCCCGAGAGAACGCTTGATGGAATATGGGGCGGGCGCATTAAGCCATGCAGAGCTGCTGGCTATTTTACTTCGCACAGGTACGAAGAATGAATCAGCAGTGCATCTGGCACAGCGGATTATAACTGACGCAGGCGGAATCCGCTCGTTAATGGATCAAAGTCTCGAAGAGCTGACGGCCATGAAGGGGATCGGAAAAGCTAAGGCAGTGCAATTGAAAGCGAGCATTGAGCTTGGACATCGTATTGCCAAGAGCAAGTTAACGCAATCGCCTTCCATCCGGACACCACGAGATGCGGCAGATATTCTGGTTGAACAGATGCGTTATTTGCAAAAAGAACATTTTGTTTGCCTTTTTTTGAATAGCAAAAATCATATTATTGCCCAGGAAACACTCTCCATGGGTAGCCTTAATGCTTCGATTGTCCATCCACGTGAAGTATTTCGGGCTGCCATCAAATGTAGTAGCGCCTCTATTGTCTGTGCGCACAACCATCCTAGCGGTGATCCAACGCCAAGCCCGGAGGATATCCAAATCACCAAGAGACTGATTGAAGCCGGTAGCATTGTAGGTATAGACGTGCTAGATCACCTTATTATCGGAGATGGAACATACGTAAGTTTGAAGGAGAAGGGCTTAGTATAATATAATGGTTGGCGTTGATGTTTTCCTATGAATGATGACGGCGTTGTCCGTAGAAGATAGGTTCACTTTACTGATGCAACTAAACAATGGATACAACAAAAAAATGAATGCAAATATTAGCTCCGCGATTGCGGTATGAATGCAAATGAAACGCTCTAGCTTTCAAGCTGGAGCGGCTATATGAGGCAGAAAAGGAGATTACGTTATGTTTGGTGGTTTTACGAAAGATTTGGGGATTGATTTGGGGACAGCAAATACATTGGTTTATGTACGTGGAAAAGGAATCGTGGTGCGGGAACCTTCCGTAGTTGCTCTGCGCACAGATACTAAAAGCATTGAAGCTGTAGGTGAATCTGCTAAAAAAATGATTGGTCGTACACCGGGGAATATCCGTGCCATTCGTCCAATGAAAGACGGCGTTATTGCTGATTTCGATACAACAGCAACGATGATTAAATATTTCATTCGTCAGGCACAAAAACAACGTTCGATGTTTCAGCGTCATCCCAATGTAATGGTATGTGTACCTTCCGGGATTACAGCCGTTGAACAACGTGCTGTAGAAGATGCAACCAAACAAGCTGGAGCTCGTGAAGCATACACCATTGAAGAGCCTTTTGCTGCTGCAATTGGTGCAGATCTTCCAGTTTGGGAGCCAACAGGCAGCATGGTTGTAGATATCGGTGGCGGTACGACGGAAGTAGCCGTTATTTCTCTTGGCGGGATTGTAACAAGCCGTTCGGTACGTGTGGCAGGTGACGAGATGGATGAATCCGTTATCCAGTACATTAAACGTCAATACAACCTGATGATTGGTGAGCGTACATCCGAACAACTGAAAATGGATATCGGTTCAGCTATGCCGCTTGAGCAAGTGGAGACTATGGAAATTCGCGGCCGTGATCTTGTTACGGGGCTGCCAAAAACAATTACGATCACATCCGACGAAATCAGTGAAGCACTGGCAGATACGGTAAATGCAATCGTTGACGCAGTTAAAGTGACACTGGAGAAGTGTCCACCTGAGCTTGCTGCGGATATTATGGATCGCGGAATCGTTCTGACAGGCGGCGGCGCTTTGCTGCGTAACTTGGACAAGTTGCTTGCAGGTGAGACTGGCATGCCGGTTATTGTAGCGGAGAACCCACTTGATTGCGTAGCAATCGGGACAGGAAAAGCTCTTGAGAACATCCATTTATTCAAAAGCAGAAGCAGTTCAGCAGTTCGTTCTAAACGATAATCATATTCGAATTGTCTATTGAGGTATTCTGTTGTAGATGGATTACCTTCAAGAGACATTAGGGAGTTTTCAGAAACGACCTAGCCAATGAAGAGGGTCGGTACAGCCGAAAGAGCTATTACCCGCTGCCCGGGGAGGCCTGTGAATATTCTCGACGGGACTATGATCTGACAGTCTCCCCACCGGGCATGGCTCGGAAGAGAATAATGGATGTTAGAGGGTGTTGGAACTGTTTAAGCTGCTGGGCAACAAAAGACTTTTTGTTTTGCTGGTGGGCCTTGTTACATTTATCGCGTTGATGGGCTTTACGCTCGGACCGCGAACCGCTCTATCCTGGCCGGAGAAATTCCTGAAGGATTCAGTCGGATTTGTACAATACGTATTTTACAAGCCCGCTTCTTATGTAGCGGGCTTTTTCAAAGATGTAGCGAACATGCGTGCGGTATATTCAGAGAATGAAGAACTGCGGATCGCACTGGGGCACTACACCCGAGATCGATTGAAGTATAATGATATGGAGCAAGTGAACAAGCAATTACAAGAAGCACTTAATTTTACAGATGAACAGA
This sequence comes from Paenibacillus sp. DCT19, assembly GCF_003268635.1. Taxonomy (NCBI): domain Bacteria; kingdom Bacillati; phylum Bacillota; class Bacilli; order Caryophanales; family Paenibacillaceae; genus Paenibacillus; species Paenibacillus sp. DCT19. The sequence continues at coordinate 5,151,615 of NZ_CP029639.1, read as the reverse complement.
AGAACCGGTATAACTACGGGTCACGTATTGCACAAGTTATTAGTGCCAATTCTGATCCAAACAGCAGAACGATTAACATCGACATTGGTGAAAATGCAGGTATCCAGCCGGGTATGGCGGTAACTTCACAGCAGGGACTTGTTGGTGTAGTCAGTCATGTCAGCTCATACACTTCAACCGTTAATTTGTTGACTTCAATGGATGCGAATGATCCCAATTCGAATGCTATTGCGGCTACAGCCGTTGGCAAAGAGAAAGTGTTTGGTATGATCGAGAGTTATGATCCGAAGACAGGCATGCTGAAAATGACCAAGATCGCCGAAGATTCGAATATCAAAGCAGGCGACGAGATTATTTCTTCAGGCATCATCAATAACTTTCCGAAGTACATGCGCATTGGCGAGGTCAAAAGTGTTGAGAAGAGCGAGTTCGGTTTAACAAGCACGGCGACGATTGAGCCTTATGCGAGTTTTCTAGATTGGAAAGAGCTGATCGTAATCATTCCACCTGAGGTGAAGGAATAGTGGTTACGCGGAAGCAAGTCTTGATTCTGTTGTTGTTCGTGCTGTTCATTGCGGAAGGAACGATACTTCCCCTGCTGATTCCTGAGGCATGGCAGATGCGGATTTCTGCTAATCTCGTGTATATTGTGATTCTCTTTTTCGCAGTCTATCATCATCGGCATACAGCGTTAGTGCTCGGTATACTGTTTGGATTGCTCCATGATGTGGTATTCTATGGTGAAATGATCGGACCTTACGGATTCTCCATGGGGCTGTCTGCTTATATGATCGGACTCATTTTTCAAGCTCCACGAGCACCGCTGCCCATCATGGTTACGGTTGTCTTTTTAGGGAGTTTGCTCAATGACACGGTACTATTTTTCCTATATAAGCTTTTCCGTCTGAACCATGTGACATTTGACTGGGCATTGTTTGAATATATGATTCCTAATTTATTTATTCATTTTGTTTTCACATTGATCATTTATGTTCCATTGCGCAAGCAATTGGAGCGAATTACGAAGAGACAGAAAAAGTCACAAGAAGCATCCTAAACCATTTGTGAGACGAGAAGCAGGAACTTAGGGACTCCGGCACGAAATGTAATGAGATGGGAGGGACAGGCTTATGACGGTAAAATCGAATCACGTAACGATTAAAGGCATCCGAGACGGCTTGGTTTTCCTGTTGGACGATCAATGTGAATTCGAGGAATTGCTCTATGAGCTCCGCTATAAGCTGGAACACAGCCATCAAAATATTTTGACCGGGCCGATCGTTCATGTGGATATTAAGTTAGGCAGTCGCGAGGTCACGGAGAACCAGAAAGAAGCGATTCTGGATATATTGAAGCAAAAAGGTAATTTGCTCATTCGTTCCATTGATTCACCAGCCCTTAAACCTGAGGTTAAAGGGCCACCGCCGATTATGACGATGTGTGGTATGGTGCGTTCAGGTCAGGTGCTTCATCATGATGGAAATCTCTTGTTCCTTGGAGATATCAACCCGGGCGGCACAGTAACGTGTACCGGGGATATATATGTAATGGGTTCACTCAGAGGCATGGCTCACGCAGGCATCAGTGGGGACGAAACAGCGATTATCGCGGCATCGGTCTTTGCACCGACTCAGCTACGTATTGCGGATATTATCAGTCGTCCACCTGATGAATGGGAGAGCCGAGAGGCTGGGATGGAATTTGCTTATTTGCAGGACAATCAGATGCAGATCGACAAGATGAGCAATATCGTTCGGTTGCGCCGAGATTTTAATGTGTTTAAAGGAGTGTAGCTCATGGGAGAGGCAATCGTGATCACTTCGGGTAAGGGCGGCGTAGGTAAAACCACCACCTCAGCAAATATCGGGACTGCGCTGGCATTGCTCGGAAAAAAAGTTTGTCTAGTAGATACAGATATCGGTCTTCGAAATCTTGATGTCGTAATGGGACTCGAAAATCGGATCATTTATGATCTATGTGATGTGGCAGATGGCCGCTGCCGTCTGAATCAAGCTTTAGTTAAAGATAAGCGTTTCGAAGAATTATATATGCTGCCTGCAGCACAAACGAGAGATAAGAACTCCGTATCACCAGAACAGGTGAAGGATATTATTTTGGAGCTAAAAAAAGATTTTGAGTACGTTATTATTGACTGTCCCGCTGGGATTGAGCAGGGATTCAAGAACGCAGTTGCAGGTGCAGACCAAGCGATCGTAGTAACTACACCTGAGAACGCTGCTGTGCGTGACGCGGATCGTGTAATCGGCTTGCTGGAGAGCTCGCACATCCAATCTCCAAAGCTCGTTGTGAACCGGATTCGTAACAACATGGTGAAGTCGGGCGATATGCTCGATATTGACGGTATACTGCAGGTGCTTAACATTGATCTAATCGGCATTGTCCCTGATGATGAACTGGTTATCAAAGCCGCGAATTCTGGAGAACCTACGGTCATGAATCCAGATTCGAATGCAGCGATTGCGTACCGCAATATTGCTCGTCGTATTCTGGGGGACACAGTTCCTTTGATGCAGCTAGAGCAGAAAAAAGGCGCGTTCACACGCTTCAAAAAATTCTTTGGTATGGGTTAATTACATTCCCATGATGAGATATCTATTACATAAAGCCGGGCAATCAGCCCGGTTTTTTTGCATTTTCTTCAGCGATTTTTCAGACACGACCTAGTTATAGAATGTCTTCTGCAATAACCTAGGGCTTGTTCATATTATGAGTGGAACCTTCATAGGATGTAGTAAGAGAATTGTGATGCTTATCCAAGTGAATATCTTAAACAAGCCTCGGCGGGAGGATATATTATGAATGCGAAACTCAGAATCAAGCAGAGAAGAGAAGAGCGCATCCGGCGTTTACTGAATGATGCAACGAGGGAGATTATTCAAGAGCGGGAAGTCAATTCGAGGACAGATGCGAATGTATGGAGGAAACAGCCGAACGAGCCGGTTGCAGATCGTCAGAATGGATTTTTCAATGTGAAGAATTCGGTAGCGGAGCAAGAGCGAGATCCGGAGATTTTGTGGAAAAAAGAGAACGGCTACTATGGATCAGATCATCCGGTTCGTTTTAATCTAGTTAAATCGTTTGTGCGTCGTACGGTGATTAGTATTGTTATTTTTGGTGCAGTATGGGGCTTGTTTCAGTTGAACAACACATGGAGCGTCTCCCCCAAAACAGTGATCACGGACGCTCTTCATCGAGATATGGACTTTGCCTCCATGGCCGCATGGTATAATCAGAACTTTGGCGGTCCGCCATCCTTTCTACCTGTGTTAGGACATACAACAGATGCTGTCAATGGCTCAGGTATTCGTTCACTATTGGCCAAACCGATCTCGGGAACCATTGTTCAGCCTTTTGCCTTGAGCATGAAGGGTGTGGAAATCGTGCCGGAAGCTGCTGGTTCAAGCCTCATACAAGTAGCCAGCTCGGATGCTGGACGCGTGCTTCAGGTTCTGGGGGAAGCGGAAAGTGGCATAACGGTTGTGATTCAGCATACGGGCAATGTGACTGCTATATATGGACGATTACATGAGAGCGAAGTTGAAGTGAATGATTGGGTAGAGGCAGGGTCTCCTGTGGGGAACCTACAATCAAGTAATGATGGACAACCCGCTACATTATATTTTGCTGTTAAAGAGGGCGAACAGTACGTAGATCCCGCTGAAGTGGTTGCCCTTGATTAGATTATGGGGTGTCCGCGTTTCCATGCATCCATTCTTTGTTATCATCATGCTGGCTTCGCTTGTAACCGGTCATTTTATTGAGCTCATCACATTGTTTGCCATTGTGTTTATCCATGAGTGTGGACATGCGGCAGCGGCAGCTCTTCTGGGTTGCCGTGTTGTATCTATTCAGATGCTCCCTTTTGGTGGGGTAGCGGTAATTGAGGATGGGGGCAAACTTACGGCTTGGCGAGAGATTGTGATTGCGCTCGCCGGACCCATGCAGAACATATTGATGGTGGGCGTGGTATTGCTATTGCAGTACATGCATGTTGGAGATCCAATCTTCTTGTCCTACATTATCCAAGGGAACTTGCTTATTGCTTTATTCAACCTGCTGCCGATCTTGCCACTTGATGGTGGGAAAATTGTACAGGCACTAGTCAGCCTGGTCGCTCCTTATTATACAACCCTCATGTGGACGTACAGAATAAGTATTCTCGTCAGTATAGGGGTTATTGTATATGCTGTAGGGCGCTGGATTGCTGGCGATTACGGACTCCCCTTAAATATCCTGTTAGTGGGGCTGTTTCTGTTCTACTCCAATGTTACTGATTACCGGAATATTCCATATCGATTTATCCGCTTCTTAATGAATAGAGAAGCGGCTTTTGTCCATCATGCGGCTATAGGTAGTTTGGCGCAGCCGATAATCTCATTTCCCGCGAAACCTTTGGACACCATTTTGCGTCTATTAAAGAGAGAGAGATACCATATGGTATATGTGATGAATCGACAGGGGCGAATTTTAGCTGTGTTGCCTGAGCAACGGATTATCAGTTCCTATTTTAAACAAAATGCTGATAAGTCATAAGTTGCTGGTGAACCTGCTCTTCATTGGGGTAATACATATACATATGGGTATTGCAATGATATAGAAATGGATGTGGATGATGTGAATTGTCTTCTAGAGGTGAAGCCATGAAACAAATGATTGTACATAACGAACATAACCTCATGCAAATGGCGCTTCTGGAAGAAGGCAAAGCTGTGGAGTTTACAGCAGAGCGTACACGAGAGCGAGGGCTACTAGGCTCCTTTTTCAAAGGGCGTGTAGTCAACGTATTACCGGGTATGCAGGCTGCTTTTGTGGATATTGGTCAGAGAAAAAATGCTTTCCTATATGTTGATGACGTGTTGCATCCTCATCTGGAGAAACAGCCTAAAGTGAAGCCTTCTATTTCCGAATTGCTTCGTCCAGGTCAGGATGTGATTGTTCAGGTTCTGAAGGAACCCGTAGGAGGTAAAGGTGCTCGGGTGACGACTCATTATTCTCTGCCTGGTCGATGGCTTGTCTATATGCCGATGGCAGATTACATAGCCGTGTCCAAGAAGATCGCCCGTGAAGGGGATCGTTCCCGCCTCAAAGCACTTGGTGATCAGCTCAAGAGGGATGAAGAAGGGCTTATTATCCGTACCGTATCTGCAGAGGAACAGCGCGAGGCGATTGAATCTGACCTCGAAACATTGCGTGAGCAGTGGCGTTTGATTCGTGAAAAAGCGAACAGTTTGCCTTCTCCAAGCTTGCTTCATCGGGATCAAAGTATGGTACAGCGAATCATCAGGGATGTGTACACGCCAGGCAGTGATGTAGTGATTACGGATAGCGAGGAGCAAGCCCGTGAGGTGACAGCTCTGCTTGAGGAGATCTGTCCAGGTCACCAGCCAGAAGTACAGGTACATCGGGGATCAGAACCGATATTTGCCGCTTATGGCGTGCAGGAGCAATTGAATAAGGATTTTGCTCGTAAGGTGTGGTTACCTGGAGGTGGATACATCGTCATAGAGCATACAGAGGCGCTTACGGTGGTCGATGTGAATACGGGCAAATACACTGGCGCGGGTGGAGATAGTCTTGAGGAGACCGTGACGGAAACGAACATGCAGGCAGCGATTGAGATTGCGCGTCTCATGCGGCTAAGAGATATCGGTGGCATGATTATCGTAGATTTCATTGATATGACGGAAGCCTCCAATCGTCAAGAAGTATCCGCAGCGCTGGAGAGTGAGCTCAAGAAGGATCGCACCAAAGCTTTTGTAATGGGCTGGACCAAGTTGGGACTGTTGGAGCTAACGCGTAAAAAGGTGCGTGAAGAGAGCACCCTACCTTATGTAGAGCTGTGTACATCTTGTCATGGAACGGGTAAAAGATATATTTCACCTTTGCATTGATTTTTAATATATTGCGTGATATAATCTTCAAGTATGTGTTTAGCCTATTCGGTCTTGCACATGCTGTAACCGCACTGGCCGGGTACAAGAATGGTTCCGCGAGGAGCTGTCACCTGAGACCGGGCGAGTCTGAGACATGAGGAGGTGCAAGGCAAATGTACGCAATTATTGAAACAGGTGGTAAACAGTACAAAGTCCAAGAGGGCGATGTTCTGTTCATCGAGAAATTGGCTGCGAACGATGGCGAAAGCGTAACGTTCGACCGTGTCCTGGCTGTATCTAACGATCAAGGTTTGACAGCAGGTACACCGTTGGTTTCCGGAGCTACTGTAACGGCTAAAGTGGAGAAACATGGCAAAGGTCAAAAGGTTGTTGTATACAAATACAAACCGAAAAAGAACTACCATGTGAAGCAAGGTCACCGTCAACCGTACACTAAAGTAACTATCGAAAAAATCAAAGCGTAAGGTAGGTGCGATAAGTGATTATCGTTCAAATCTTTCGTAATGAGGACGGGAGCATCGAACGCTTCTCGATCCAAGGGCATGCTAATTTTGCCAAACGGGGAGAAGATATCGTATGTGCCGGGGTATCTGCTGTTACAGTAGGTACAGTTAACTCGATTGAGGCATTGACTGGTGTCGAGATGGATACCAAAATGAAGAATGGCTTTTTAAGTGGTTCTTTACCTTCGCTCCCAAGAGAGGAAACTTTTGCTCAGGTACAATTGTTACTCGAATCCATGGTAGTTATGCTCTCTAATATTGCAGAGTCATACGGAAAGTATATTAAGATAGAGCAATCCAAATAATTTAAGAAGGAGGAAAACCAATCATGTTGAAATTAAATCTTCAGTTGTTCGCATCGAAAAAAGGTGTAGGTTCCACGAAGAACGGACGTGACAGTAATGCACAACGCCTTGGCGTTAAGCGTGCTGACGGCCAAAGAGTAACTGGTGGTAGCATTCTCGTTCGCCAACGCGGAACGAAAATCCACCCAGGTACTAACGTGGGTATCGGTAAAGATGACACTTTGTTTGCGAAAGTTGACGGCGTTGTGAAATTCGAACGTTGGGGACGCGATCGTAAAAAAGTAAGCATCTATCCTGTAGACGTTGCTCCAGTAGCAGCTACAGTAGAAGCATAATATCGGCATTCCGCCTAAGGAGCCTTCGGCATTTTTGCCGGAGGCTTTTTGTATTTTAAGAGTAATCGCTAATGAACTGACAGAAAAGACATGTTATACTTGGATACGGTGGGGTTAAATTAGCCGAGTTAGTGTAGAACGGGGAGAAGCCATGAAATCTTGGAAAAGAGTGCCGTGGATTGCGGCATGTTCGCTTCTGATTCCTTTGGTTTTCGTTATGCTGTATCCATCAGTCATTTCAGGTATTGTATGTGCGTTGTGGTCCGTTGCAGTGCTGGTGGTTTCGCTCTATTGGATGAACAGACAAGCGGAGGCAGAACGCAGAACAATTGTACAATCTATGGAAAAAACAGCAATCGCATCATTAAATCATCATCGGCATGACTGGATGAACGATCTTCAGGTATTGTATGGATATCTTCGACTAGGCAAACTTGATAAATCAGTGCAATGTGTGGAAAGAATAAAGGAACGAGTTACTGAGGAAAGCCGAATTTCGAAATTAGGTATTCCTTCACTCGTGTTTTACCTGCAATCTTTTCGAGCTAGTGGAGTTGCATTGGAATTGCATGTTGAAGTTGAGGAAGAGTTGCAGCTTAATGCTCTGGTTTCTCCCGAGGATGGCGAGTCACTTACAGGGGCGATTGCTGATGCAATTCGAGCCTATCAATTTGGCGGCGGCCGGTCGTCTTGGGGAGAGGTTCGCAAACTGACCTTGAGCTTTGGACAGGATCATGGAGATGTGGTCGTCCGATTGGACGGGGATCAAACACCCGATCCAGAAACAGTGCGGCATCTTGAGGCTGTACTTAAAGGGAAAAAAGTCAGGACGGAGCAGCTTCCGTCTGAGGATACGTTTATACAATTCCGAATGCCGTGTGGAATATAGGAAGAAGGGGTTAACCAATGTTTGTAGATAAAGCGAAGATTTATGTGAAAGCCGGAGACGGGGGGACGGAATTGTTTCGTTCCGTCGTGAGAAATATGTACCAAACGGCGGACCTGCCGGGGGGATGGAGGCCGAGGAGCTGACATCATTTTCCGCGTGGATGAAGGTTTGCGGACATTAATGGATTTCCGGTACCAACGACACTTCAAGGCTCCTCGTGGTGAAAAAGGCCGGAACAAAAGTCAACATGGTGCCAATGCGGAGAATATGATTGTTCGTATCCCGCCGGGTACAATCGTTGTTGATGAGGACAGCGGGGAAGTATTGGCAGATCTGACACGTCATGGTCAGCAAGTCGTTGTTGCCAAGGGTGGCCGAGGTGGTCGGGGTAACATTCGTTTTGCCACTCCGAAGAATCCAGCGCCTGAACTTGCTGAGAACGGTGAAGAAGGCGAAGAGCGTTACATCGTGCTTGAACTTAAAGTCATGGCAGATGTGGGGCTTGTTGGTTTCCCGAGTGTTGGTAAATCAACATTGCTGTCTGTCGTTTCGGCAGCCAAGCCGAAGATTGGTGCATATCACTTTACAACGATAACACCTAATCTGGGTGTGGTTGGTGTTGGTGAAGGTCGCAGTTTCGTTATGGCGGATTTGCCAGGACTTATTGAAGGTGCACATGAAGGTGTCGGACTTGGACATGAGTTCCTACGCCATGTTGAACGTACACGTATCATTGTGCATGTGGTTGACATGTCTGGTTCGGAAGGACGCGATCCTTTTGAAGATTGGCAAAAAATCAATGATGAATTAAAACTCTACAATCCTACATTGGCTGAGAGACCACAGATCGTGGCAGCAAACAAAATGGATATGCCGGAATCTGCAGAGAATCTAGAGAAGTTCCTGCAGCAGGTTCGTGAAGTGAAGCCGGATATTGAAGTTATGCCAATTTCGTCGCTTACTCGCCAAGGGATTCAAGAGCTGTTGTACCGCGCGGCTGATCTGTTGGATCAGATCCCGGATGAACCGGTTGTGGAAGAAGTAGCAGATATTTCGGAACGTAAAGTGTTTAGTTTGGACAAAAAAGAGGATGAAGGCTTCCGTATCGTACGTGAGAATGATACCTTCATTGTTGAAAGTGCCAAAATTGAACGTATGATGAAACGTATGCAGCTGAACTCCCACGAGGCAATTCTCAAACTTGCGCGTACATTGCGTTATATGGGTGTGGATGATGAGTTGCGTAAACGTGGTGCAGAAGAGGGTACGATTGTACGTATTGGCGAGTTTGAATTTGAATTCGTTGAGAGCAGCAGTTACTATTAAGCGTCATTCACGTTGATTTGATGCATAAGGTGATTTAAATAATTGCACAGAGTAGTGGGGTAACAACCCGCAGCTCTGTGCTTTTTTGTTTTTTTACTAACATGGAAGTAGGATAAGCTGTATACTGTGAGGAACATATTTTCAAAAATAGACATGTAATGTATTGCCCTTTTGCGCCACATCCTATATAATGTCCACTATATGAATACATGAGTCTTTGAGGAGAGGACGTTCTGTGAACGAACGCTATTACTTGGTACGTGAGGACATTTTGCCTGAAGCTGTTGTGAAGACCATGCAAGTGAAAGAGCTTCTTGCTTCGGGAGATGTCAAAACGGTGCATGAAGCCGTAGAGCAGGTTGGATTAAGCCGCAGTGCTTTTTATAAATACAAGGACGGCATTCATCTGATCAATCAATTGGAGCGAGAACGAATCGTTACCATTTCCATTGATCTGGAGCATCAGTCTGGCATATTGTCTCGTGTATTAGGACATGTCGCTGGTTATGGTGCTAACGTTCTTACCATTAATCAGAGTATTCCTCTTCAAGGAAGAGCGAACGTTGTTATTTCGGTAGAAACATCGCATCTTCACGGAGAGATTGGAGACATGTTGGAGCAAATGCAAGAAATGCCTGGCGTTCGTCGAACCCGCATTGTAGGTCAAGGTTAACGAGACGTTATCTTCATAACGTTCAATATAGTTGAACAAGTTGTTCAAATGTATAAATGTACAGAGGTGACAGCAAGAAGAGATATAGGGGGTATGTCGTTAGTGAAACCGGTAAAAGTAGGATTGTTGGGTTTGGGAACTGTAGGTACAGGGGTCGTCCGCATCGTGGAGGGGAACCAGGAAGATCTGAGTAGTCAGGTCGGCTCTCCCATTGTTATAGAGAAGATTGCTGTAAAGAATACGGAGAAAGATCGCGTTATTCCTGTTGATCGTGCGAAGCTCACAGAGGATCCTTGGGAAGTTATTCGACACCCCGATATCGATGTTATCGTTGAAGTTATGGGTGGCATTGATCAGACAAAAGCGTACATTCTTGAAGCGCTGGAGCGTGGCAAACATATTGTAACAGCGAACAAAGATCTGATGGCTCTGCATGGTTCGGAGATATTGGCGAAGGCACAGGAGAAACAATGTGACGTATTTTATGAAGCCAGCGTAGCTGGTGGGATTCCAATCATCCGTACACTAATTGAGGGATTTTCGTCGGATCGAATAACCCGAATTATGGGGATCGTGAATGGGACAACGAACTATATTTTGACTAAAATGAGCCAGGAAGGCGCCTCATATGAGGAGGTTTTGGCAGAGGCTCAGGCACTTGGTTACGCAGAGACTGACCCAACCTCAGATGTAGAGGGACTTGATGCCGCTCGTAAAATGGCGATATTGAGTACTTTAGGTTTTCGTACCAATGTTGAGCTGCAGGATGTGACAGTCCGCGGTATATCATCCGTGACTCGTGAAGATATTACGTATGCTAGAAGACTTGGATATGAAATGAAGCTACTCGGTATTGCTGATCGTCAAGATGATGAGATCACGATTAGTGTTCAGCCTACGATGGTTAGACAAAATCATCCGATTGCCTCCGTTAATGGGGTATTCAACGCCGTTTATGTTCATGGTGAAGCGGTAGGTGAGACGATGTTCTATGGTGCAGGAGCAGGGGAGCTTCCTACAGCAACGTCTGTAGTAGCTGACATTGTGGCCGTCATCAAAAACTTAAAGCTTGGCGTAAATGGTCTAAAAGCGATCGTGCCTTATAAACCTAAAAGACTACAAAGCGACGAACAGATTTTGTCAAAGAACTTCATCTTGTTGCATGTAGACGATAAGGCAGGAGTATTGGCGCAAATCACGCAAATTTTTGCAGAGTATGAGGTGAGTCTAGCATCGGTTGTTCAGCAGCCTAATGAGACTAACCCTGATGCCGAGATCATTATTGTTACCCATAATGCAAGCAAGGCCAGCATGGACAAGGTGCTTAAGCACTTCGAATCACTTAACGTTATTCGCCGAATTAAGAGTGTATACCGAGTTGAAGGCTAACATTCAGCATCGAATTACAATAAATGTAATGTTCTATATTTAGTGAATGTATATAGGTTCAACTAAACTTTTTACACGAGAACGGAGAGGACAGAAATAACATGGAGAAGCGGAGCGTTCGCCTTTATCCCCGGATTTCCCCTTTTAGAAAGGGATTCAAAAAAATCTGGGGATAACAGCGATCGGAAGGTTATTCTGTCATCGGAGTGGCAAGTGTAAACATTCTTTGGTTGAACCTATATAGAACCCAAATTGGAACTTTAAACGACAAAGGAGCTTACTTACAATGAGATATCAAGGACTATTGCAAACTTACAAAGAATACCTTCCGGTTAATGAAAACACACCTATGCTTACGCTGCAGGAAGGAAATACACCTCTGGTTCATGCAGAGAATCTGTCCAAAGAACTTGGCTTGAACTTATATTTCAAATACGAAGGCTTGAATCCAAGTGGTTCATTCAAAGACCGTGGTATGGTTATGGCTGTAGCAAAAGCAATGGAAGAAGGAAGCCGCACGATCATGTGTGCTTCAACAGGTAATACGTCTGCTGCTGCTGCTGCCTATGCGGCTCGCGGTGGATTGAATTGTATCGTGTTGATTCCGAATAACAACATCGCTCTGGGTAAGCTTGCTCAAGCTATGATCTACGGAGCTAAAGTCATTGCGATCAATGGTAACTTTGACCGTGCCCTGGAGATTGTCCGTGAGATCACTGCCAAACATCCTATCACGCTTGTAAACTCTGTCAATCCGTTCCGTATTGAAGGACAAAAGACAGCTGCGTTCGAAGTGGTAGATCAATTGGGTCAAGCTCCTGACGTATTGGCGATTCCTGTGGGTAATGCGGGGAATATCTCTGCATACTGGAAAGGCTTCAAAGAATACAAAGAGGCCGGTAAATCGAATTCCTTGCCACGTATGGTTGGTTTTGAGGCTGAGGGTGCTATGGCTATCGTTAAAGGTGAACCGATCCTGGAACCTGAAACTGTGGCTACAGCTATTCGAATTGGTAATCCAGCAAGCTGGAAAACAGCGGTTGCTGCAGCTGAAGAGTCCGGTGGACAGATCAACTATGTAACCGATGAAGAAATTTTGACAGCATACCGCACTATTGCGGCTCGTGAGGGTATCTTTGCCGAACCTGCATCTGCTGCTTCAGTGGCAGGAGTATATAAATTGAAACAAGAAGGATACTTTAAAGGTGGAGAGACTGTTGTCTGTGTATTGACAGGTCACGGCTTGAAAGATCCAAATATCGCGATCAAAACAGTAGCAACGGAACCACTTGTCGTGGAAGATACTGAAGAAGCGGTTATGGCGGCAATTGCACAACTGGAGCAACAATCCGTATGAGCTTGAAACAAAAAGTTACAGTCAAAGTACCTGCAAGTACAGCAAATTTAGGCCCAGGGTTTGATACCCTGGGTATGGCTTTATCTTTATATGCCTGGCTTGAGATGAAACCAGCTGAGCAGACGAGCTTTCATCTGCATGGAGATCATCTAACTGGTTTACCTACGGATAAATCTAACCTGATCTATGAGGTTGCACAGATGGTATTCAATGAAGCAGGAGTCTCCGTTCCTGAACTGGAGATATCCATGCTGTCCAATATTCCACTGACACGTGGTTTGGGAAGTAGTGCATCCGCCATTGTCGGTGCTCTGGCCGCAGCTAATGCGTTAATTGGTACACCTTTATCGGACGCGAAGCTTCTGGATATGGCTACATCGCTAGAGAAACATCCAGACAACGTGGGTGCTTCCTTGTATGGCGGCATTATCGCAGCGGCCTGGGATGGACATCATGTAGATCATATTCGCATTGAGCCGGCACAGGATTTAGAGGCGCTTGTCATTGTCCCGGACTTTCAACTATCCACAACCAAAGCGAGAGGTATCATTCCACAGCAGTTCGGCATGTCTGATATTGTGCACAACATCAGCAGGTCTTCTCTTTTGGTTGCTGCACTGTCGAGTGGCCGGTTAGATATGATTCATAAAGCGATGTCTGATCGTTTGCATCAACCCTACAGAGCTTCATTAGTTCCAGGGATGGCAGAGATTTTGGAGCATGCGGTAGATCACGGAGCGCTTGGTGCTGCATTGAGTGGTGCTGGTCCAACTGTCATTACCTTTGTAGATCGCCATAGTCAACGAAAAAATGAACTTGAGCAATATTTAATCGATACCATGGGGCGTGAAGGCATCACAGCGACAGCGATGTGGCTTGATCCGGATCTGGATGGTGTCACGGTGTTGCCTGATCAAGACGAAACACCTTTTTTGCACAGAGTTAAAGGGGACGTTAATGCATGAAACGAATTGCAGTATTGCCAGAAGGTTCAGTCTCCCATGAAGCAGTCGATTTCCTGTTTAATGGTGAACCGTTAGAATTGCTTCACTCCAAACTCATTTCAGATGTTTTCCGTGCGACGGATAGCGGGAATTCTCAATATAGCGTCATTCCAATCGAAAATACGATTGAAGGCTCGGTTAGTCTACATATGGACTGGCTCGTTAATGAAGTGGATATTGCGATGCAAGCCGAATGGGTATACCCATCGATTCAGAATGTCATCGGACATGGCTCGGAGTTCAGGAATGAAGAGGGTGGATATGATTTTGGTAAAATTACTAAGCTCATGTCACATCCGGTGGCTATCCCGCAGTGCCAGAACTTCATTCGTACACATTCCCCTGATGCGGATCTAGAGGGTGTAAACAGTACAGCCGAAGCGGTGGAGCTGGTTAAGAAGAACCCAGGTAAAGGCTGGGCTGCGATTGGTACAAGATTGGCTGCTCAGAAGCATGGCTTGGATATTATGGCTGAGCGAGTTACCGATCATGATAATAACTACACTCGTTTTGTTTTGATTGGTCATGAACCTGTTCAGATTCCTCGTGAGCCGGATCATGTAAAGACAAGTCTATTGGTTACATTACCTGAGGATGCACCGGGTGCTCTTCATCAGGTGTTGTCCGCGTTTGCTTGGCGTAAGCTGAATCTGACCAGGCTTGAATCGCGTCCAACGAAGAAGCGGCTTGGCAGTTATTATTTTTATATTGATGTAAAAGAAGCTGTTGATTCTGTGCTGCTGACTGCAGCGATGGCAGAGATTGAGGCTTTGAATTGCCAGGTGCGTGTCCTTGGCAGCTATCCTTGTTTTACTTATCCGTCTTTGAAGACAACCTAATATGGGCTGGATTAATAGAGATAGGAGCTAAAAAAAGGGTAAATCTCACACGTTAATGCTTGTCAATTGTTGTACAATACAGTGAGACTGATGATATTTTTCGAGAGTGAAGGATTAGGACATTTAACGGAGGTGCAGTCATCCATGTCAGAGCAATGGATTTATTTGGATGGTCAATTTGTGACCAAGGAGAACGCAACAGTTTCGGTATACGATCATGGTTTTTTGTATGGAGATGGGATCTTCGAAGGTATTCGAATCTATAACGGAAACATTTTCAGATGTAAGGCGCATTTGGATCGACTGTATGATTCAGCAAAATCCATTAATCTAAACATCCCTCTGTCTTATGAAGAAATGTTAGACGTGATGGCTGAAACGGTGCGTCGTAACGATATGCGTAATGGTTATATTCGTTTGATTGTTTCGCGGGGTCCTGGTAACTTAGGATTGGATCCACTGCGTTGTCCAAAAGCCTCTGTCATTATTATTGTGGAGCAACTGGCCATCTATCCAGAAGAAGCGTATCTTACTGGTTTGAAAGCTGTATCTGTCTCCCAACGTCGTAATATTCCGGATGCACTTAATCCCAAAATTAAATCGTTGAACTATCTTAATAACGTACTTGTCAAAATTCAGTCCAACTATGCAGGTGCTGGTGAAGCGATCATGTTGAACTCCCAAGGCTATGTAACAGAAGGTTCTAGTGATAACATTTTTATTATTAAAAATGGGGTCGTCTACACACCACCTTGTTACCTTGGTGCTCTGGAAGGCATTACGCGTCAGGCAATTATTGATCTATGTGGTGAGCTGAACATTGAGCTGAAAGAGATTCCGTTTACCCTCCATGATGTATACATCGCGGACGAGGTCTTTTTCACAGGTACGGCTGCAGAAGTTATCGCTGCTTATGAGGTTGATGGAAGAACCATCGGTTCAGGGGTTGCTGGCCCGATAACATTGCAACTTCTTGAAGCGTTCCGACAAATTGTGGACAAAGACGGATACAAAGTTTGGTAAGCCTAAACAACGAATATAGCTGAATATAGAACGTGAAATCCTTCTGATCTATCAGGGATCGTCATACCCCAAAGTATGCGGTTTTTGAAGAGAGAAGGATTTTTTTTGTTTAGGTGATGTCATTAGCCTAGTTTCTGCATAGGATGTAGTAACGGTATGGGCGAATGTACTGCCCAAGTATCACGTCTAGGAGGTTAGTTCCCAGTGAAAATACACATGGTGAAAAAAGGCGACACATTGTACCTGCTGTCCCAAAAATATAATGTGGCGCTCGACAAAATTATTGCGGCCAATCCGCAAATCAGCAATCCGGATAAGCTGGATATTGGGATGAAGGTAAAGATTCCTGCTGCGCCTGTAACACCCAAACCTGAGGGAGTATTGCACAGTCATAAAGTTCAGCAAGGAGATTCATTGTGGAAGTTGTCGCAGGCATGGGGTGTCCCGCTGAAGGATATGATTAATGCCAATCCACAACTGAAAAATCCAAATGCACTTCTGGTGGGGGAGACAGTATACATTCCTTCCATGCAAGTTCAGGGGAACACAGGATCGGAGAACGGAGCAAGTAATGTTGCAGCTCATGAAAAACTTTCTCCTGAAGGAAAAGAACATACAGGTGTAAAAGAGGAGCCAGCAAAACCAGAAGCTCCACTACCATCATCACCACCGCCTACACCGGTTGTACCTGAACCAATCAATGAACAACCTGCGCCAACGCCTAAACCGGCTAATCCCGTACCTAATGTAATGCCAGAGCTGGAAGTGCTACCTCAATTACCTGAGATTCCAGAAGTTAAGCCAGCCAAGGAAGTGGAGAAAAAAGAAAACCTTGCGCCAATTGCAGAAGTAAAGCCTCTTCCAGAAGCGCCAAAGTACACCATGCCGAATTTGTCACCTGAGATTATGCCTCTACCAGCCATCCCGAATACAAAAGCGCCAGTTGAGGTGTCACCTGCTACCAAATCTCCATGTGGTTGTGGAAGTAAGCTTCACCATGCGCCAGCCGAATATCCGTATACTCAGGTTCCTGTACCCGCACAAGAGGTGTATACGACGCAACAAGCAACGTATATTGCTGGGTATAGTAACAATGCTGGATTCCCTGGAATAACGGAAATCAATCCATATGAGGCGCAACACTTATCAACTAATAATGAACCGGATTTTAATCATAACAATATGATGCCGAATACTGCTCCTGCGGTGGGTAATAATGCATATCCGATAGCGCCTTCTGCACAGGTGAATAGTCCGTTTCCTTCATTCGCTCCTGAGCATTCCATGAATCAGCCGCCATTTATCTCGCCATATTCGGTACTTCCTTATCCACCATGTGGATGCGGAGGACATATGCATGGATCACATTACGGCCATGTATCTCCAGGATATAACGATCCTGCTTGGGGGATGTACAGTCCATACGGTGGGCATCCCAATATGGCTCCATCGGTAGTTCCGTATCAACCTGTTGAGTACGCCTATCAAAATCCGTATCCATCACAAAATATGGTGCCGCCATCTCCGTTAGGCGCTTTTGGTGAACTTTATCCATCTCAAGAGCATACGGGTGGTAAAAAAGGTGGACTTGAGGAAGCTAATCTTAATCATACTAATGTAGAAGATAACGAAAGTCACAACAGTGGTGGCAAGGCGAAACAAACAACGGGGAAAAGCGGGGTAGCGAAACGAAGAACTGCCAAGTCAGCAGGCAAAAGTACTTCAAAAGTATCGGTATCTTCCAAAGAAGCTGAAACTCGCAAAACGCAAACCAATAAACGCAGCTCAGCAAAGAGCCGTCGTAACCCCTGGATACAGCAATAAGTGCGGTAGCAAATATTGAGATAAAGTGTTGGATTTAGTACGAATTGAGAGTCAACCGTTACGGGTTGGCTCTCTTTGACTATGCCGTCGATAATTACTTTGAGTGAGTCTGCATTATAGAAGCGGTGTCATGCATCTAACTATACTGAAGTGTATGTATAAAAAAATTGAAGGAAAATGTAAAACAATTGGAAACTGTGTTGTAAGTATGATAGTATAATGAATACGTGATGACGATGTGCTTTTTTGTAGTTAATGTGGTATAGAGGATACTGAATCTACCAAATTAATAAATTATAAAAAAGGTGTTGCATTGGATTCGCGGATATGATATATTATTTAAGTCGCCGCTGAAATGCAGCGCTGACGCAATAAAGTTTGATCTTTGAAAACTGAACAACGAGTGAGTAACGATCTTGCTTGCAAGATCGACGCTAAGAAATCAGTACATGTCTTCGGACTGGATGATTTCGAAGCATAAATGAGATTTTTAATCTCGTCAGATTCAAAATGAGCTAATCGCTCTTTTCAATACTTTATTGGAGAGTTTGATCCTGGCTCAGGACGAACGCTGGCGGCATGCCTAATACATGCAAGTCGAGCGAACTTGAAGAGAAGCTTGCTTCTCTGATGGTTAGCGGCGGACGGGTGAGTAACACGTAGGCAACCTGCCCTCAAGCTTGGGACAACTACCGGAAACGGTAGCTAATACCGAATATTTGTTTTCTTCTCCTGAAGGAAATTGGAAAGACGGAGCAATCTGTCACTTGAGGATGGGCCTGCGGCGCATTAGCTAGTTGGTGAGGTAACGGCTCACCAAGGCGACGATGCGTAGCCGACCTGAGAGGGTGATCGG
Organism: Paenibacillus sp. DCT19; assembly: GCF_003268635.1. Lineage (NCBI taxonomy): Bacteria > Bacillati > Bacillota > Bacilli > Caryophanales > Paenibacillaceae > Paenibacillus > Paenibacillus sp. DCT19. The sequence continues at coordinate 5,133,377 of NZ_CP029639.1, read as the reverse complement.
CCACACTGGGACTGAGACACGGCCCAGACTCCTACGGGAGGCAGCAGTAGGGAATCTTCCGCAATGGGCGAAAGCCTGACGGAGCAATGCCGCGTGAGTGATGAAGGTTTTCGGATCGTAAAGCTCTGTTGCCAGGGAAGAACGCTTAGGAGAGTAACTGCTCCTGAGGTGACGGTACCTGAGAAGAAAGCCCCGGCTAACTACGTGCCAGCAGCCGCGGTAATACGTAGGGGGCAAGCGTTGTCCGGAATTATTGGGCGTAAAGCGCGCGCAGGCGGTCATTTAAGTCTGGTGTTTAATCCCGGGGCTCAACCCCGGATCGCACTGGAAACTGGGTGACTTGAGTGCAGAAGAGGAGAGTGGAATTCCACGTGTAGCGGTGAAATGCGTAGATATGTGGAGGAACACCAGTGGCGAAGGCGACTCTCTGGGCTGTAACTGACGCTGAGGCGCGAAAGCGTGGGGAGCAAACAGGATTAGATACCCTGGTAGTCCACGCCGTAAACGATGAATGCTAGGTGTTAGGGGTTTCGATACCCTTGGTGCCGAAGTTAACACATTAAGCATTCCGCCTGGGGAGTACGGTCGCAAGACTGAAACTCAAAGGAATTGACGGGGACCCGCACAAGCAGTGGAGTATGTGGTTTAATTCGAAGCAACGCGAAGAACCTTACCAGGTCTTGACATCCCTCTGACCGGTACAGAGATGTACCTTTCCTTCGGGACAGAGGAGACAGGTGGTGCATGGTTGTCGTCAGCTCGTGTCGTGAGATGTTGGGTTAAGTCCCGCAACGAGCGCAACCCTTATATTTAGTTGCCAGCACTTCGGGTGGGCACTCTAGATAGACTGCCGGTGACAAACCGGAGGAAGGTGGGGATGACGTCAAATCATCATGCCCCTTATGACCTGGGCTACACACGTACTACAATGGCCGGTACAACGGGCTGCGAAACCGCGAGGTGGAGCCAATCCCAACAAAGCCGGTCTCAGTTCGGATTGCAGGCTGCAACTCGCCTGCATGAAGTCGGAATTGCTAGTAATCGCGGATCAGCATGCCGCGGTGAATACGTTCCCGGGTCTTGTACACACCGCCCGTCACACCACGAGAGTTTATAACACCCGAAGTCGGTGGGGTAACCGCAAGGAGCCAGCCGCCGAAGGTGGGATAGATGATTGGGGTGAAGTCGTAACAAGGTAGCCGTATCGGAAGGTGCGGCTGGATCACCTCCTTTCTATGGAGAATCGTTTCCCGTAGCGGAAACATTCAAATATGCAGCTTCGCTGCAAACTACTCACTCGTTGCTCAGTTTTGAGAGCTCAAACTCTCAAACAGCTTGCTTTTGCATGGAGCTTGTTCTTTGAAAACTAGATATCGAAACGAAAGTAAATGCGAATTAGAACATTCCTTTTTAGCTGAACTTGTGTAAACAAGTTTCAATAAAAACGGTAGATTGCTGGAGCGAGTGATCGAAATGGAGCGACTTTTGGATTTGGACGTAGTCCAAACCAAGCGGAGCGACAGCTCGAACACGAGCGAATGGTTAAGCTACTAAGAGCACACGGAGGATGCCTAGGCGCTAGGAGCCGATGAAGGACGTGGCGAACAACGAAACTGCCTCGGGGAGCTGTAAGCAAGCTTTGATCCGGGGGTGTCCGAATGGGGAAACCCAGCTGGGGTAATTTCCAGTTACACCTAACTGAATACATAGGTTAGTGTGAGGCATACCAGGGGAACTGAAACATCTAAGTACCTTGAGGAAGAGAAAACAATAGTGATTCCGTCAGTAGCGGCGAGCGAACGCGGAACAGCCCAAACCAAGGAGCTTGCTCTTTGGGGTTGTGGGACGTCTCACATGGAGTTACAAAGGAACCGGTTAAACGAAGAGGTCTGGAAAGGCCCGCCAAAGAAGGTAAAAGCCCTGTAATTGAAAGTCTGTTCCCTCCGAGACGGATCCCGAGTAGTGCGGGGCACGTGAAACCCCGTATGAATCCGGCAGGACCATCTGCCAAGGCTAAATACTTCCTAGCGACCGATAGTGAAGCAGTACCGTGAGGGAAAGGTGAAAAGCACCCCGGAAGGGGAGTGAAATAGAACCTGAAACCGTGTGCTTACAAAAAGTCAGAGCCCGTTTTAGGGGTGATGGCGTGCCTTTTGTAGAATGAACCGGCGAGTTACGTTCCCGTGCAAGGTTAAGGTGAAGAGCCGGAGCCGCAGCGAAAGCGAGTCTGAATAGGGCGATGTAGTACGTGGACGTAGACCCGAAACCGGGTGATCTACCCCTGTCCAGGGTGAAGGTGCGGTAACACGCACTGGAGGCCCGAACCCACGCACGTTGAAAAGTGCGGGGATGAGGTGGGGGTAGCGGAGAAATTCCAATCGAACTCGGAGATAGCTGGTTCTCCCCGAAATAGCTTTAGGGCTAGCCTCGGAAAACAGAGTCGTGGAGGTAGAGCACTGATTGGGTGCGGGGCCCGCAAGGGTTACCAAGCTCAGTCAAACTCCGAATGCCATAGACTTACTTCCGGGAGTCAGACAGTGAGTGCTAAGATCCATTGTCAAAAGGGAAACAGCCCAGACCATCAGCTAAGGTCCCCAAGTGTGTGTTAAGTGGGAAAGGATGTGGAGTTGCACAGACAACCAGGATGTTGGCTTAGAAGCAGCCACCATTTAAAGAGTGCGTAATAGCTCACTGGTCGAGTGACTCTGCGCCGAAAATGTAACGGGGCTAAACACACCACCGAAGCTATGGCTTGATGCTTGCATCAGGGGTAGGGGAGCGTTGTATAAGGGTTGAAGGTGTACCGTAAGGAGCGCTGGACATTATACAAGTGAGAATGCCGGTATGAGTAACGAAAAGATCAGTGAGAATCTGATCCGCCGAAAGCCTAAGGGTTCCTGAGGAAGGCTCGTCCACTCAGGGTAAGTCGGGACCTAAGGCGAGGCCGAAAGGCGTAGTCGAAGGACAACAGGTCGAAATTCCTGTACCACCGTAAGCCGTTATGAGCAATGGGGGACGCAGTAGGGTAGTGACGCAGACGGATGGATGTCTGTCCAAGCAGTGAGGCTGATGTGTAGGCAAATCCGCACATCGTAAGGCTGGGCTGTGATGGGGAGTGAAAATTACAGTAGCGAAGGTCATGATCTCACACTGCCAAGAAAAGCCTCTAGCCAGGTGATGGTGCCCGTACCGCAAACCGACACAGGTAGGCGAGAAGAGAATTCTAAGGCGCGCGGAAGAACTCTCGTTAAGGAACTCGGCAAAATGACCCCGTAACTTCGGGAGAAGGGGTGCCCCGGTAGTGTGAATAGCACGAGGGGGCCGCAGTGAAAAGGCCCAAGCGACTGTTTAGCAAAAACACAGGTCTGTGCGAAGCCGTAAGGCGAAGTATACGGGCTGACGCCTGCCCGGTGCTGGAAGGTTAAGGGGAGCGGTTAGGAGTAATCCGAAGCTGTGAACCGAAGCCCCAGTAAACGGCGGCCGTAACTATAACGGTCCTAAGGTAGCGAAATTCCTTGTCAGGTAAATTCTGACCCGCACGAATGGCGTAACGACTTGGGCGCTGTCTCAACGAGAGATCCGGTGAAATTTTAATACCTGTGAAGATGCAGGTTACCCGCGACAAGACGGAAAGACCCCATGGAGCTTTACTGCAGCTTGATATTGAATTTGGGTACGATCTGTACAGGATAGGTGGGAGCCTTTGAAGCCGGAGCGCCAGCTTCGGTGGAGGCACCGTTGGGATACCACCCTGATCGTATCTAGGTTCTAACCTGGTACCGTAATCCGGTGCGGGGACAGTGTCAGGTGGGCAGTTTGACTGGGGCGGTCGCCTCCTAAAGAGTAACGGAGGCGCCCAAAGGTTCCCTCAGAATGGTTGGAAATCATTCGAAGAGTGCAAAGGCATAAGGGAGCTTGACTGCGAGACCTACAAGTCGAGCAGGGACGAAAGTCGGGCTTAGTGATCCGGTGGTACCGCATGGAAGGGCCATCGCTCAACGGATAAAAGCTACCCTGGGGATAACAGGCTTATCTCCCCCAAGAGTCCACATCGACGGGGAGGTTTGGCACCTCGATGTCGGCTCATCGCATCCTGGGGCTGAAGTAGGTCCCAAGGGTTGGGCTGTTCGCCCATTAAAGCGGTACGCGAGCTGGGTTCAGAACGTCGTGAGACAGTTCGGTCCCTATCTGTCGTGGGCGTAGGAAATTTGAGAGGAGCTGTCCTTAGTACGAGAGGACCGGGATGGACGTACCGCTGGTGTACCAGTTGTTCCGCCAGGAGCACCGCTGGGTAGCTATGTACGGACGGGATAAGCGCTGAAAGCATCTAAGCGTGAAGCCCCCTCAAGATGAGATTTCCCAGTATGTAAGACCCCTTGAAGACGACGAGGTAGATAGGCTGGGGGTGGAAGTGCAGTAATGCATGGAGCTGACCAGTACTAATCGGTCGAGGGCTTATCCAATTAGCACGTTTTAAATCGCAGACTTTCGTTTCGAATCTAGTTTTCAGAGAACAACACTCTGAGATGTAAGCTACGCGTTTGGTGGCGATGGCGGAGGGGTTCCACACGTACCCATCCCGAACACGACCGTTAAGCCCTCTAGCGCCGATGGTACTTGGACCGCAGGGTCCTGGGAGAGTAGGACGCCGCCAAGCAAATTTTTCTTACATAGGTACAAGTTTTACTTGTATACATTGTACGATGAATTACATTTACTTATGTAAATGTATGTTATTCCCTGATAGCTCAGTTGGTAGAGCACTCGACTGTTAATCGAGTTGTCACAGGTTCGAGCCCTGTTCGGGGAGCCATTAAGGCCCGTTGGTCAAGGGGTTAAGACACCTCCCTTTCACGGAGGTAACAGGGGTTCGAATCCCCTACGGGTCATAGCAATTTCTATTGCTTCAACAAGGGATGAGAATCCCAAAGGTTCGTCGGAGGATAAACTTCGTTAGCACTGCATCGCAGTCTCGAACGAAGTGAGAGTATCCCCTACGGGTCATATAGATGGAGGCTTAGCTCAGCTGGGAGAGCATCTGCCTTACAAGCAGAGGGTCGGGGGTTCGATCCCCTCAGCCTCCACCATATATACTTTTTTTAACGACGCGGGGTGGAGCAGCCCGGTAGCTCGTCGGGCTCATAACCCGAAGGCCGCAGGTTCAAATCCTGCCCCCGCAATTTTTTATTTTGGAACCGTGGTGTAGTTGGCCTAACATGCCTGCCTGTCACGCAGGAGATCGCGGGTTCGAATCCCGTCGGTTCCGCCATTTAAGTTTATGCTTCAGGGATGAGAATCCATTTTGTTTTTGTCTACACCTTACCGTATGCGGAAGTGGCTCAGCGGTAGAGCATCGCCTTGCCAAGGCGAGGGTCGCGGGTTCGATTCCCGTCTTCCGCTCCAATTTGCGCCCTTAGCTCAGCTGGATAGAGCGTTTGACTACGAATCAAAAGGCCGGGAGTTCGAATCTCTCAGGGCGCGCCATTATAACTTTATATGCCGGCGTGGCGGAATGGCAGACGCGCTCGACTCAAAATCGAGTGGGAAACCGTGGAGGTTCGAGTCCTCTCGCCGGTATACATAACGGGATGTAGCTCAGCTTGGTAGAGCACCTGGTTTGGGACCAGGGGGTCGCATGTTCAAATCGTGTCATCCCGATCTGAGAAAAGAGACTATCTATAATAGGATAGTCTCTTTTTGTATTTGTGTAAGTGATGTTTAAATGCAGAATTGATTGTGCATAAACGATAACCCTTTCGGTCACACTAGTTTTAAAAAAGTGATAGAAGGGGTTCACGTGAACACGTTTAAATTAAAGAAACAATGGAAGAGACGTTGGCGACGTTGGAAACGAACTGCATGGATGAGTCTAGCTTTAGTGGCTGTAACATTACTGGCGTATAGTGGACTGTCCATCTCCTCTCACATTCAACGTTTATTAACAACTAATTTTAGTGAGACCGTTACTGTTATGGGGGCAGCTCCTATAGAAGAGAAACGTTCAGAAGCAGAGGTACAAGCCATACTTAAACAACTAGTATCTAATGCGCCTGATGATTTAACTGCTGTTGTACTGGAAGTCCACTATGTCTGTGGAGTCGAGACAGAGCAATTAGGCAAAATGACAGCTTCGCAAATCGAAGTATTGTTAATTCAACATCCTGAATGGGATGCAGAAGTTGCAGCAGATGCATTACGGGTTAAGCAACACGTTGACGACCTTTCTCCTCTATGCAAAGAGCAGGCTTATATTAGCATAGATGCTTTGGGTAATCTAAATCTGTACGAAGGTCGCCCTGCAGAAGACAAAGTAATCCGTACTTTTTTTCAGATGGATGTTGGGTCACTTGAGTCTTCTCTGCCTGAAGGAGTATGGGAGCAGCTGCAGCAAGGAATCCGAGTACAGGATAAAGATGAGTATAACAGTGTGATTTCGACATTTAGTGACTATGCGATTGATCGAGAGACGGAAGAAGTCATTCGAAATGGTGGCTGACTCCAATAAATTTCGAACAGCATAAAATCTAAGACGGGATATGAGTTTGCTGGAGGAGGGCATCGAAAAGATGTCCTTTTTGTCGTGTGTTGAGTGATCCTGGGGAAATAAGTTCGCCTATGGAACAGCGTGATACACTACTGGTCTGAAAATATTCTAGGCCTTGATCTACTTTGGGCACCGAAGGATTGGAATATGTTTTGTTACATCGATAAAGGCTAAACGACAGTGTTTTCTATGGCTCGATAGGAGAGTGAGGGGTAGTTTGTTTGAGGATTAAAATGTAGTCAAAGTTTCCTGCCGCAGGGTCTATCTTTTTGTTATAATGAAATGAACGATACATATGTTCGCTTTATTGTAAGGGAGAGATGGGTTTGCGTTTTTTGGGGATAGACCCGGGAATTGCGATTGTTGGGTTTGGTTTTGTGGATAAGATCGGTAGTAAAGTGGTTCCTGTACAATATGGCTGCATTCAGACAGAGGCACATACACCTGAAGAGGAACGATTGCTTCACGTATATGAGGGCATGGTGCAGCTCATCGATAAATATAAGCCAGATGCAGTCGCACTGGAGAAACTTTTCTTCAATCGGAACGTTACAACAGCGATGTCCGTCAGTCAGGCCAGAGGGGTAATGGTCTTGGCGGCTGCACAGAAAGGGCTACCTATTGCTGAGTACACGCCGATGCAGATTAAACAGGCGATTGTAGGATACGGCAAGGCGGAGAAACGTCAAGTGCAAGAGATGGTCAAAATGTTTCTGCGTTTACAGGCGATTCCCAAGCCAGATGACGTAGCAGATGCGTTAGCAGTAGCTGTATGTCATGCACATTCATATACATTAAATTCTAAGTTAAATGAGGTATTGCGAAAATGATTGATTTTCTTAGAGGACAGTTCGTGCATGTGGAGAATGAATATATTGTGCTTGATGTTCAAGGTGTGGGCTATCGTGTATTTTGTCCTAATCCGTATGCGTTCGCGAAGCAAGAAGGTGAGATCATGGTCTACACCCATCATCACGTGCGTGAAGATGCCATGTTGCTATATGGTTTTGTTACAAGAGAAGAACAGCGCTTGTTTCGTAAGTTGATCGAGGTGTCCGGTATTGGACCACGAGTTGCCCTGGGCATTTTGGCGGGAGGCACGCCTGATCATGTCGTTACAGCGATTTACCAAGAGAATCTGACGTTCCTGACCAAGCTGCCGGGAATCGGTAAAAAGACAGCTCAGCGTATGATTTTGGATCTGAAGGATAAGCTGGACGGGTTCGGTGCCGCGGCGTATGCAACAGGTTTATTTGCCCCTCCTTCAGAAGAAGCAGGAAGCGGCTCTGCTTGGGATGAGGCACGTGATGGTCTCAAAGCACTTGGTTACACAGACAGCGAGTTGGATAAAGTATGGCTCAAGTTGAAAAAAGATGTTACATCTGCGGATTCGGTTGATGTGTTGATGAAACGAGCACTGCAAATGCTATTCACTGGATAACTAACTTTACCACCACGACAGCACAGTGGCTCGTACTAAAAAGGTAGGGATAAATATGGATGAGCGTATTATTTCCGCTAACCTGATGATGGATGATCAAGCTGTTGAGCTGAGTCTTCGTCCCCGGTATTTGAATGAATATATTGGACAAAATCAGGTTAAGGAAAATTTAAAAGTATATATTGAAGCAGCCAAAATGCGTAATGAAGCCTTGGATCATGTTTTATTGTATGGTCCACCAGGGCTCGGTAAAACGACACTTGCCAACATCGTTGCCAATGAATTGGGCGTTAACCTGCGCACCACGTCAGGGCCTGCGATTGAGCGACCAGGAGATCTGGCAGCATTGCTGACCAATCTTCAGGAGGGTGATGTGTTATTTATTGACGAAATTCATCGCCTGCATCGTACAGTTGAAGAAGTGATGTACCCTGCGATGGAAGACTCTGCATTGGATATTATGATCGGTAAAGGGCCTAGTGCGCGATCTGTGCGTCTTGACCTACCACCGTTCACTCTTATTGGGGCTACAACACGCGCTGGTTTGCTGTCTGCGCCTCTGCGGGATCGTTTTGGTGTCATTAGCCGTCTGGAATTTTATACGGTTGATGAGCTAGCCTACATTGTCTCTCGCTCTACAGAGATTCTTGGGGTTGAGATTGTTGGAGACGCTGCAGAAGAGATTGCCCTCCGTTCCCGTGGAACGCCGAGGATTGCCAATCGTTTATTGAAGCGGGTTCGAGATTTCGCTCAGGTACGAGGCGATGGAGTCATTACACAGGCATTAGCAGAAGAAGCGCTTAAACGTCTACAGATTGATCCTAGAGGATTGGACGAAATCGACCATAAGATGCTTAAATCTATGATCAATAGCTTCCGGGGAGGCCCGGTTGGTCTGGATACGATTGCAGCTACGATTGGTGAAGAGAGTCAAACGATTGAGGATGTCTATGAGCCTTATTTATTGCAGATCGGTATGATTCAACGTACACCAAGAGGTCGGATTGTTACAGATATGGCTTACCATCATTTAGGTTTGCCGATTCCGCCACGAGATGGAAAGTAACAAGTAGTGCGATGGGCAGTGGGAAGGACACTCTTCTAGTACATCAACCAGCTAATAAAATATAATGAATTTTAAAATTTATAGATGTATCTATAATGTATATAAGTTCAACTAAACTTTTTAGTTGAACTTATATACACAAGGAAAAGTGCGGAGAGGAGCTTGATCGTGGGGAAAGCAATACAAAATAAAAAATGGAGTCGCCGGTTAAAGGTTTTGGCTGCTGCTGTATTGATGGCAGGATGTCTGCAGGTACCCGCTTATGCAGCAGAAAATGATGGACAGTTAATTCGGGTTGCGATGTTTGCAAATCTAGGAAGCACATATAAATCAACAACACCATTAATTACTCTTGAATCTAATGGAAGTTGGACAGTTGGATCTGAGACGGGTACTAATGTAAGTCTTCCAGCTGGGCAGGTTCGATTCAGTGCGGATGGTTTCCGTGTGAAGGTGTTGGAGACAGCAGATTTCAAAACAGCGGCGGCAGCAGCCAAATTATTGCAACCAACCAGCGATAAGCCGCTACTCTTCAGCTCAAGTGTGAGTGGCAAAACGGTGTATCAGCTCTATACCGGAAACTATGCTACAGAGGCACTTGCTGGACAAGCAGTTGCTCGTGTTCAGAAAGTTGCAGCAGCTCAATTGGGTGGACAGAAACCAGTCATAACCGGAACTAAACATTTATCTACTGGAAACTATAGCTCCTTACAAGAAGCACAAGCGGCGCAAGCTTCTCTCTCAGTATCAGGCGTCACTTCCTATACCGTACTGTCATTGGACGCTGGTAGTTCGGGGTACAGTGTATGGGTCGGTGAAGCTGTAACAGATGCGGAGCTGACTGCTGTGAAAAAGTCAGTTGAGGCACAAGCAGCTGGTATCAGTCTATCTCCTGTAGCTAATAATAGCTCCGCTCTAATCATCCGGCAGGATGCAGGGTTAAGCCTTGACACGCCTAAGACCGCGGTACACTACACGATTGCAGGTACGGTAGCCAAAGCTTGGGTACAAGGAGATGGAAGTGGTATCAAAGTGTTGGAACGTTCCCAGCGGACATATCGAGGGAATATGGAACTAAGTATCGTAAATGGTGACTTGGCCTTAGTGAATGTCGTTCCACTAGAACAATATTTGTACTCCGTTGTTGGAGCAGAGGTGTATTCCTCCTGGCCAGCAGAGGCTCTGAAAGTACAAGCAGTTGCTGCTCGATCCTATGCTCTTCAACAGGGCACTCGCTTCCAAATTGCTAATGTTGTGGATACTACACTAAGTCAAGCCTATAACGGCATTGATTCGGAGAATGATAAAGTAACCAGCGCAGTGGATGCTACGGCAGGAGAAGTTGTCAAAAGTGGGGATAAAATTGTAGAGGCTGTGTTCTCATCTAATGCGGGTGGACAAACGGCACATCCTTCCGAGGTTTGGAACGGGGGAGCAGGAGTCTTCACCAATGTGGATAGCTCTGGAGATACATCAGCGCAGGCTGGATTGCATACGTGGTATCATGTACTGCTCAACTCAGGCATCAGTGGATATATCCGTGAGGACAATGTGAAGGAGCTAAGCTCCAAAACTGATGCAGGTCTTTCCAAGGTTACCGTTACGGCACAGAATACGAATGTTCGTGCCATCCCGCTAATTCAATCTACCGTTGAGCCGGTAGCCAAAATGAATCCAGGAAACGAAGCCGTTGTTTTGGCAAAAGTAGCGCAATCCAATGATTACGCTTGGGTGAGAGGGCCATTTACCTCTGCTCAATTAGTCAAAACGTTACAAGGTAAAACAACAACGGCTGTTCCTTCATCTATCTCAACATTAGAAGTCACGAAGCGCGGACCTTCTGGTCGAGCACTTGAAGTAAGTGCGAATGGACAAGCGCTAACTGTTAAATATGCAGATACGTACCGCTCGGCGCTAGGTGGATTGCCTAGTACTTTATTTGATATTGCAGGTACTGGAAGTTATACTGTATTAGGCGCTGACGGGAATACAGCGAGTAAGACCGGGTCTCAAGGGGCGGCCGTATTGTCTGCCTCAGGTACAGGGACTTCTTCCGGTAATGCCCTTGTTGTCATGAGCGGTGATGGTCAGGCAAGAGCCGTAACTCAGGGACAGAACTTTATGTTCATTGGCCAAGGAAATGGTCATGGATTAGGTTTGTCACAATGGGGAGCCAAAGGCATGGCAGATGAAGGGTATGATTACCAGGAAATATTGAAACACTATTACCAAAATGCGACTATTGTTAAGGAATGAATTGAACATGAATGTGAACTTATATGATTTTGAATTGCCGGAACAGCTTATTGCACAGACGCCGTTGCTTGATCGGACAGCGTCTCGCTTGCTTACGTTGAATAAGGAGAGCGGTGAAGTTAACCATCACACGTTTCCGGATATTATTAATTTTCTACAGCCTGGTGACACACTTGTGCTCAACGATACACGGGTATTGCCAGCTCGTTTGTTTGGAACAAAAGAGGATACTGGAGCCAAAGCGGAAGTGTTACTTCTCAAAAACGTGGAAGGTGATCGCTGGGAAGCACTGGTTAAGCCAGGTAAAAAGCTGAAAGCCGGTTCTGTTATCGTTTTTGGAGATGAACTGAAAGCCGTGATCGACGAAGAAGGCGAAATGGGCGCGCGTATGCTTACATTTTCGTATGAGGGAATCTTTCAGGAAATCTTAGATCGACTCGGTGAAATGCCGTTGCCTCCATATATTAAAGAAACACTGGATGATCGTGAACGCTATCAGACGGTATATGCGAAGCATGAAGGGTCTGCGGCCGCACCAACAGCTGGGCTTCATTTTACAGATGCACTACTTGATCAGATTCGAGCAAAAGGTGTTAACGTAACCTTCATTACGCTTCATGTGGGGCTGGGAACATTCCGCCCGATGTCCGTAGATGTGGTAGAGGATCATGTTATGCATGAGGAGTATTACTCTATCTCACAGGAGACGGCGGATCTCATTAACGAAACGAAGCAACGTGGGAATCGTGTTTTTGCCGTAGGTACGACAAGTTGTCGTACACTTGAAACGGTAGGAAGTAAATTTGAGCATGGGATATTGCAGGAGAGCAGTGGCTGGACTAAAATTTTCATCTATCCTGGATATACCTTCAAGGTTATTGATGGCATGCTGACGAATTTCCATCTTCCGAAATCTACATTGGTCATGCTGGTAAGTGCGCTTGCAGGTAGAGAACACATTATGCACGCCTATGAGGAAGCTATTGCGCAAGAGTATAGATTTTTCAGCTTTGGCGATGCAATGTTGATCTATTAATTGATTCACGAATACAGGTCTAACGATTAACTTTTAGAGGATGATTAAAACCAATGGCAGCAATTACGTACGAACATATTAAAACTTGTAAACAATCTGGTGCCCGATTAGGACGTGTACATACACCTCACGGAATCATTGAGACACCAACGTTCATGCCAGTAGGCACGCAAGCAACCGTTAAAACGATGAGTCCTGAAGAGTTAAAGGAAATGGATGCGCAGATTATTCTGAGTAATACGTATCATCTGTTTCTGAGACCCGGACATGAGATTATTCGTCAAGCTGGTGGCTTGCACAAATTCATGAATTGGGATCGCCCAATTCTGACCGATAGTGGTGGATTCCAAGTATTCTCTCTCAGTGAAATGCGTAAAATCACAGAGGAAGGCGTGAATTTCCGCTCACATCTGAATGGAGACAAAAAGTTCTTGTCCCCAGAAGTGGCTATGGAAATACAGAACGCACTGGGTTCCGATATTATGATGGCATTTGATGAATGTCCGCCATACCCTGCAGAATATGAATATGTGAAAAAATCTCTTGAACGTACTAGCCGCTGGGCTGAGCGTTGCTTGGAAAGTCATGCCCGTCCACATGACCAAGGTCTGTTCGCCATCGTGCAGGGCGGAATGCACGAAGATCTGCGCCGCCAAAGCGCGGCAGATTTGACTTCCATGGATTTCCCGGGGTATGCTATTGGTGGACTGAGTGTTGGAGAACCGAAACATTTAATGTATGGCGTGTTGGATTATACGGTGCCTTTGTTGCCTTCCAACAAACCACGTTATTTAATGGGGTAGGTTCACCCGATGCATTGATTGAGGGATCGATTCGTGGAGTAGACATGTTCGATTGCGTACTTCCAACGCGAATTGCCCGTAACGGAACAACGATGACTAGCCAAGGACGGCTTGTAGTTCGAAATGCCAAGTTTGCAACTGATTTTGGGCCACTTGACCCTGAATGTGATTGCTACACTTGTCGTAACTATTCCAGAGCCTATTTGCGTCATTTAATCAAGGCGGATGAAACGTTTGGCTTGCGTCTGACGACCATCCATAATCTTCATTTCTTGCAGAATTTGATGCGCAACGTGCGTAAAGCCATTATGGAAGATCGTCTGCTTGATTTCCGGGATGAATTTTTCGATCAATATGGTCTTCATGACAATGACAAAGGTTTCTAATGTGGTTTATTGCGGAACCGGAGGAACAAGCATTATCTTGTACGTATAGTCGATAAGGGGAGTTTACATGTTTCAAGGAATGGCACTACAAGCGGCTAATCCAGGCGGAGGTATTGTATCTTTGATTGTACCTTTGGTACTTATGGTTGCGATTTTCTACTTCTTGATGATTCGTCCACAGAACAAGAAGCAAAAACAGCGTAATTCGATGCTTAGCCAGTTGAAAAAAGGCGATAAAATCGTAACAATCGGTGGTCTCCATGGTACAATCGCTGAAATTACAGAAGACGTGGTTGTTCTACGCGTAAACGATGTAACGAAGCTTACATTTGATCGTAATGCGATCAGCAGTGCAGTAAGTCGTGAAACTGCTGAATAATTATAAATGAGCGAGAAGTTGTAGACGTACTTAGATCTCGCTCACAGTAGTTAATTTTATTTATTACAGAACCGGAGCTCCTGCTATAGGGCTCCGGTTCTTTTTTTGTTTTTAGAATGACCCAGATGCCTTTATGCCCCATGTCAGACAAACACTCGTTAGCTGTTAGTTCCGCCGTGTGTTTACCCCAAAAATTCCACCCAGAGCAGAGATTAGAAATGCACTTGCGAGTTGTAAGCTATCTTTCCAGTTGAACGAGGCATCCAATGCCAGGAAACCAATGACCAGTACAATGAAGCCATAAACGACACCCGTAAGACCACCGTGATACCATCCTTTTTCACCAGATCTTTTGCCAGCTACAAATCCACCAATGAGTAGCGACAGCCCATGAACAACGTAAGTATACAGGGAAAGATCCTGCTCCCGCATTCCAGTCATCCAGAGAAATAAAGAAAGAACCAATGCTCCTAGTAACATCCAAACAAAGGCATGACAGAGTCCCGACAAAATTGGGTTGGACATTCGAAACGAGATCACTCGGCGAATCAGCTGCATGAAGCATCCCCCTTGTACAAGTTTGAAATTAATACAGTGTATGGTCAAGCCTTCGGACTTATGAACTGAATTTTCCATTAAATGAATGGATTTGCTCTGCATGAGCATGTTAGCTTCGGGTCAAAATAGGGATTACGCTACAGGTGCCTATGGATAACTCAAACAAAGGAGGAACCTTGTCGTGAACTTCTCAGATATCGGAGCCCATATTTTTCGAACAATCCTCATGTATTTCATTGTCTATGGCGCGATCAGGGTGATGGGGAAGAGGGAAATTGGAAAGCTGTCCATGTTTGACCTCGTCGTGTCCATTATGCTTGCAGAGATTGCGGCCTTCGTCATCGAGGATATGGAAAAACCTCTTTCTCACGGAATAGTGCCCATGCTAACTGTACTTATAATGCAGATTGGTGTGGCATTTATCAGTCTCAAGAGTCGTAGACTTCGCCTAATGATTGATGGCAAACCGACGGTTCTCATCTCCAAAGGTACTCTGCATCGGGATGAGATGCGTAAGCAACGATACAATCTGGATGATCTGTTACTTCAGTTGCGTGAGCAAAATATAGATAGCATTGGCGACGTCGAGTTTGCCATTCTTGAGACAACAGGTAAATTAACAGTATTTCCGAGCAATCAGAGCAATTCAGGTGGAAACGGATCATCAAATAATGGAGGCAGCTCCCATACCAAACAAAAAGCTAGGCAAGAACGAGTGGATGGATTCCAGAATATCAAATATGAAGGTCTGCCCTTGCCACTAATCATGGATGGCAAAGTTCAGGATCAAAATCTTGAACTTATTCAGAAAACAAGATTCTGGCTTAAAAATCAGATTCAGCAAAAAGGCATTCTTGATTTCAAGGAAGTATTTATCTGTTCCATTGATCATAATGGCAAAGTCTATGTTAGCCTGAAGGATGATTCCAAATAAGATATCGCTTATTTACGTGATCTACGTTCAAACCATGAACCGATAATAGGCACACGGGACAAATCATGAAAATCAATCATACGTGTCAAACCCATTACGATTAAATACACGATTAATCCTATCGAAGGAGCAAGAATCATTCTTGCCCATAGTGGCAGAATAACGATCGTATGCTCATAAACAAGAAGAGTTGCTGCACCCATGATGAACATGCCTGTGCCTGTCTTAACCCAGTCCATCAATTTGAAACGAAATTGGAGCAAAGTACGCACACTTCTTGCATGTAATAAAGTTACGATTGTCGAGTTAGCACATATAGCAATAATAGCACCAAAGATGCCGTATTCAGGACGTGAAGCGAGCAGTAGAATCAGTGTGATTTTGATTACAGCACCGATAAATGTATTGAGCAATGCTTTTCCCGGACGATCGAGTGCCTGTAATGCAGCCTGCAGAGGAGCCTGAATGTAAATAAAGAGAGCAAAAGGAGCCATCAGTTTCAGCATGCTTCCAATCGATGCATCATTGTAGAGAATAAGACACATCGGTTCGGCAAGCACATACATAAAAACAGAAAAAGGAGCACCTGTAACGAGTGCAAGCCTCAGAGCTTGATGCATGCGTTTATGAATCAAGGCACGATCACCCTGCGCAGAGGCTTCAGACAATGAAGGGACGAGAGATGTTGCCAGCGATGAGGTAAGTGCTCCTGGAAGCAATAATAATGGAATAATCATGCCTTGCAGTGCTCCGTATTGGGCGGTAGCTAACCCTCGTGAAATTCCTGCAATGGCCAAGCTTTGCGCGGTTACAATGGTTTCGGCAAGATAGGATAAGGAACCAACCAATCGTCCTGCTGTAACAGGTACAGAGATGGCTAACAACCGGCGAATAAGGCTGTGCTGTGAATGATCCGTTTGAGGAACTGCACCGAGATTGTTTTTTTCTTGAGGCACGACTGATTTTGGAATGTAGAGGTGTTCTGTATCGTTTTTTTGTCTATGGTAGCTCCATAACAGTACGAGCATGCCAATGAATTCACCAACCAAAGCACCTAGCATTGCACCAGCGGCAGCTTGAGCAATACCTTGGGGAAGCAACAACCAAGCAAACCAAATCACGCAAATAATACGAACAATCGTTTCAACAATAGAGGAAGCTGCCGTAGGAATCATATTTTGCTTACCTTGGAAGTAACCTCTGTAAACAGCCGACACAGCGATAATTGCAATCATGGGACTCATGCTAACAAATGTGTGGTATACTCGTTCATCGGTAAGAACATAACGGGTGACCCAAGGGGCAAAAACAATGCATAGAAACATAAAAATTACACCAAGCGTCAACGTAAAGGCTAAACTAATCTGCAGGATCCGTTGAGGAGAAAAACGATTTGCACCTGTGTCTGCTTCAGCTACGAGTTTAGCGACGGCAAGTGGTATGCCGCCGGTAATTAAGGTTACGAGCACAATGAAGAAGGGGTAACTTAACTGATAGATTCCGACGCCTTCTGCTCCGATAACCCGTGGTAATGCAATACGTGGGATGAATCCGAGAATACGATTAATAATGCCTGCGGCGAGCAGGATCATAGCTCCCTGGATAAATGTCTGCTTCTTCAAGACTACCCCTCTTTCCCGAATGAAAATAACAGGTTTCGTTAATGGGACAAAGCCGTTGTTCTTCATCCTATGCCAGTCCATGATCCTCTCATGACAATTTGATCACGATTAACAAAAAGATCCATCACCAGCAAGAAGGAATATGACCAGGTGAAGTCGAATGATGTAATATTGATGCCGCATAAAGGCTTGTGTGTGGGAAGGGAGGCTAATCCCCGTTGGAGGAAATGAACGATATGGAGATGGAACAGTCCATTGAGATGCTCTGCTGCAGCAAGGCGGAAGAGTTTAGGCTTGTAGGTTATGAATATGTGACCAGCAAAGATGTCTGGAATTGCGTCAGTCATAAATATGAAAAGCAGGGCATTCCACCGCTTCACCAGCTGGTGAACGACATTTTGTCACTGAAAGCAACAAGCTTTATGAACTTTATGACCGTGTCTGCATACCGGGGATCCTCTTTCTAGCGAAAGGGATCTTTTTTGTTGAAAATTGACTGCTTTTTACGGCATCGCTATAATAGGAATATTGAGAACGAAAGGGGATCTAGGAACGGCATGAAAAGAATTATCAGTTTCATTCTGGTCGTGCTTGTCACCACAGGGGTAATGGTGGGAACAAGCCCGGAGCTGCTCAAAAATATACGCTTGGGCCTTGATTTAAAGGGAGGCTACGAGATCTTATATGAAGCGGAGCCGCTTGATGGGGGACAACAAGTCACCAAAGCATCTTTGGTGCAAACGGCCAAGAGTCTAGAAAGCCGTGCCAATGCGCTCGGAACAAGCGAACCGGAGGTAACTACTGAAGGAACTAACCGGATTCGATTGAAGTTGGCTGGGGTTACGGATGAGGCTGAAGTTAGAGCCAAAATGAAAGAACCTGCCGTCTTGACCTTCCGTAGTAAAGCAGAGAACGACAAGGAAGGCGAGTACACCAAGATTGAGCTTCGTGGTAATGAATTTGTAGAGAATGCTGCAAAAGTTGTATTCACGCAATTGAATGAACCGATGATTGACATTCAAGTGAAAGACAAAGCTAAATTCTCTGAGATCACCAAACGTTTGGTTGGACAACCACTCGCGATTTATTTGGATGATGAGCTGCTGTCTGCGCCTACGGTCAGACAACAACTAACAGATGGTTCTGCTCAAATCTCAGGTTCTTATACGCGCGAAGAAGCAAATCAGCTTCGTGATACGATTAACCTAGGTGCGCTTCCGCTGAAACTGACAGAGAAGTATTCCCAAAGTGTTGGTGCAACGCTGGGTAAATTGTCATTGGATCAGACGATCAAAGCAGGTTTGATTGGGTCAGTGCTCATCCTTGTATTTATGATTGGGATTTACCGTATTCCGGGGATCATTGCGAGCTTTGCGTTGATTACACATACGTGGTTGGTGCTTGCTATTTTCTACTTAGGGGAGTTTGTCCTTACCCTTCCGGGTATCGCGGCATTTATTCTAGGTATAGGGATGGCGGTTGACGCCAATATCATCACGTACGAACGGATCAAAGAAGAAATGCGGAGTGGTAAGTCGATCTTGTCATCGGTCAAAGCGGGTAGTAAGCATTCCTTCCGCACAATTATTGACTCTAACATAACTACGATCATTGCTGCTGCTGTTATGTTCTACTTTGGTACGGGTGCAGTTAAAGGCTTCGCACTTGTGTTGATTTTTGACATCGTCACAAGTATTATCACGAATATTTTCTTCTCCCGCTTCCTGTTAACCTTGCTCGTACGGGGTAACGTCTTGAAGAAGCCTAAGTACTTCGGAGTGAAGGAGAGTGAAATTCGTGCGCTTTAATTGGAATTATGATTATATTAAAGGCAGTAAATTTGCCTATATTTTCTCAATTATCCTAACCGTAGCTGGAATTGTTAGTATTCTAACGCTTGGTTTGAACTATGCGGTTGATTTCCGTGCTGGATCGAATGTTGATATTTCAGTATCCAAGGCGATTACAACGGAACAGATTAGACCTATCGTTGCTGATCTTGGTGTTGATGAGGGCGATGTAACGATCACACCGGGTTCAGATCGGGTTAATGTTCGTTTTTCCAATGAGCTTGATGAGACGCAAGAGAGTACATTCAAGCAGGAATTCAGCAAACTGGATTCCACTGCTTCTTACGAAGTAAACACGGTAGACCCTGAAATGGCAAAGGAACTGGAACGTAATGCGATTTATGCCGTTCTCATTGCAAGTGTCGGGATCATGATTTATGTAGCGATTCGCTTCGAGTGGCGCTTCGGTTTGGCGGCAGTAATTGCTCTCTTCCATGACGCATTTGTTGTAATAAGTGTGTTCTCGATCTTCCGTCTGGAAGTGGATCTAACCTTTATTACCGCTGTATTAACCATCGTCGGTTTCTCCATCAACGATACGATCGTTATCTTTGACCGAATTCGTGAAAATTTACGTTTTGCCAAAAAGACTACCAAGGCAGATTTACGCCAGATCGTTAACAGCAGTTTGGCACAAACGATGACACGTTCCCTAAATACGACATTCACCGTATTTGCAGCTTCCATCTGTTTGTTCATTTTCGGTGGGGAGTCCATTCGGATGTTCTCGCTTGCCATGGTAATCGGAACGCTGTTCGGTGCGTATTCTTCCATCTTTATCGCTGCTCCACTATGGCTGACGCTTAAAGGTAAACAAATTGATAAGCCAAAAACAGCGGCTAAAGCATCTAACTAAACATCTTATTGTGAAGCCGCGTCTACTAGGCGCGGCTTTGTAACTTTAGAGACAGAAACAAGGGGAATTTCCATGGCCAGAGAACATATTCCAACGGTTCAAGCGGCAACGTGGAGCGGTATTGCTGGGAATATGACGCTTGCAGTAATTAAGGCTGTTGTCGGGTATTTGGCCAATAGCAAATCGTTGCTTGCAGATGGTCTGTACTCTGCCTCAGAAGCTGCCTCTTCACTGGCAGGACTATTCCCTTCCCATTCTGTACGGCATAAGAGTAGGGATACAGAACGAGCAGCTACGCGCTCTAAGGAGCATTCACGTGTAGCGAGACCTGGAATCTCGGTTTTGCTGTCTGTTCTCATTCTTATGGGAGGATTACAGATTGCAATTTCAGCCTTAAGTAGCCTGATAGGTGATACTCCTGTGGCATCAGATAAATATCAGCATGCACTTGTCGCAGCCTTTGCAGCCTTAGCTATTAAGGAAGCCATTTTCCAATTTCAATACAGGTATTTCCGGAAAAGAAATCAAGCACAAGCACTGACCTATGCTCAGCAGCATCGCCGAGCGCTTTACTGCTCCCTTACGGTATTGGTTGGGATCATTGGTTCAATGATCGGGGAGATGTCAGGATGGAGTATGCTTCTGTACATGGATCCAGCAGCGGCATTAATTGCATCTTGTTTCGTGTTTCATAAAGGTTATAGAATGATTGTAGACACAGTATATGGTTCTCTAGTTCAAGAGCTGCAACAGGAAGAGGCCCTGGATTTCAAAGAGACTGTACAGCGAGTGTACGGCGTCATTACAATTGAACAATTGGTTGCCCGCGAACAGGAGCATGCCGTTACCATTGAACTCATTATTAGCGTAAATCCACGGATCTCCGTATTAGAGGCTCAGGAGATATCTAATCGAGCCAAAACGCTGCTCTTCACTCGGTTCAGCCATGTCAAGGAAGTACAAATTCAGGCAGTACCCTATGACCCTGGGTATCCGTATAAATCCAATCATGAACTGCCCGATCATGAAGCGACATTAATTCAGTAATGGAGCTCGGATCCTGTAGATCAAGAAAGGAGCGTTATTATTGCTTTATTCGCAATACCGGTGGAATACACGACATATCGATTTGGATGCGGCTGCGGGACTCTCGCAGGCGCTTTCCGTGTCATCTCTTGTTGGACGTTTGTTAGTTAGTCGCGGGGTTCATAATGAAATGGAGGCCGAACGGTTTTTACATCCAGATCTGAATCAGATGCATGATCCTTATCTGCTGCTTGGTATGAAAGAAGCTGTACCTCGAATCCGCCAGGCTATTGAACGAGAAGAACATATTTTGATTTATGGAGATTATGACGCAGATGGTGTTTCCAGTACTTCACTGATGATCCATCTGATGCGCCATCTGGGTGCGTCCTACGATATTTACATTCCGCATCGTTCCAACGAAGGTTATGGACTTCACAATCATGCATTAGATTGGGCGCATCAACAGGGTGTGACGCTGGTGATTACCGTCGATACTGGCATAAGTGCAGTAGAACAGATTGCCTATGCGTCTACGCTAGGGATAGAAGTAATCGTTACTGACCACCATGAACCTCCTGAAATACTTCCCGAGGCGTACACACTCATTAATCCGAAACTACCGGAGTGCCCTTATCCATTTAAGGGGTTGGCGGGCGCAGGCGTGGCTCTAAAGCTGGCTCAGGCTCTTATTGGTGAAGTGCCAGGTGAATGGATGGAGATTGCAGCCATTGGCACCATCGCTGACTTGATGCCACTCGAAGGTGAGAATCGAGTTATTGTCAGTTATGGAATTGAGTCCATGCGTGGCTCACGTCTTCCTGGTGTAAGTGCTCTTCTTGAAATCAGTGGTGTGGATCAGAGTCAGGTAACCTCGATTAACATTGCTTTTGCAATGGCACCCCGTATTAATGCGAGTGGACGCTTGGATCATGCAGGACGAGCTGTATCTCTTCTAACGACTGAAGATTTGGACGAAGCTCATACCCTTGCAGGACAACTGGATCTGCTTAACAGAGAGCGGCAACAGGTTGTTGAGGGGATTCTTCAGGAAGCAACAGCTCAGTTAGAACAGAAAATTGAGCTTAACTCTGGTGCGGTTCCCGATGTGATCGTTCTTGCGGGAGAAGGGTGGAATGTTGGGGTTGTAGGTATCGTTGCATCTAAGTTGCTGGAACGTTACTATCGGCCAACACTCATTCTGGGCATTGACGCGCAGAGTGGGGTTTGCAAAGGCTCTGCTCGTTCCATCGATGGATTGGATATCTACGAAGCATTAACGGCTTGCAAAGACTCCATGGATCATTATGGAGGGCATCCAGCTGCGGCAGGCATGACACTTCATCGAAATCAGTTGGAAGAGCTGGAGAGAGGCTTGAATGAGTTTGCTGCTAATGTTTTAACCGAAGAGGATTTTGTACCTCAGCGTCTTGCTGATGATGAATGTTGTATCAGTGATGTGCCTTTGAAAGTGATTCAAGAGATTGACAGACTGCAACCGTTCGGGATGAGCAATCCTTCTCCTCGTTTCGTATTTAGAAATGTTACGGTTAAAGAGACCCGAACGATGGGGCGAGAGAAACGTCATCTGAAACTTGTGCTGGAGCAAGAAGGACACCAATTAGAGACCGTGGCCTTTGGCAAAGGAGCACTCGCTGAGTTTTTACCGGTGGGTTCCATTATTGACGTTATGGGCGAGCTGTCGATTAACGAGTGGAATGGAATGCGCAAGCCACAATTGATGCTCCAGGATATTCATGTGCCTCAAGCACAGGTGTTTGATTTGAGAGGAAATGGTGAGCCGCTGAGTACAATGAAGCAGTTCCTGAGCACACTAGAAGTACATTTAAGATACAAATCAGGTTCGGTTGGTGCAATTGTGAAGAACGAAACGAATGTTTCTGAGGGAAATTCATTGTATGAACCGTGCCTTTGGGTATATGATAGAAAGGTCGGGTTATTTCCGTGTAATGCTGCTGCGCAGCAATATGGACAGGAACAGATCCGGACGTTATTTGTGTTTGATACGCCGGAAACACCGGAACAACTTGATGCTATGCTGGCTATGTTCAGCGGAGCCGAGAATATCATCCTTCTGCACGGATCAGGCAACCGCCGAGATCGCCTTCAGATGCCTTCCAGAGAACTTTTCAAGCGCATCTATATGCTGGTATCGAAATGGAGAGCTGAACCGGTGGAGGAAAAAGAGATTACTCCTGTACTCAGCCGTCAGTGTGGCTGTTCTCCACGTATGATCACCATGATGCTTGATGTATTTGAGGAGTTATCCTTCATTACAAGAGACTTTGGAAAAATTGCGTTTGTGGATAACCCACCCAAACGTGAGCTAACCGCGTCGCGTCATTATCAGGCGCTGGAAAGTATGGCCGAGACGGAGCAAGTGATGCTGGATGCATCTACGCCTCAGCTGACACAATGGATGATATCCCGGATGAAGGGCGTATCTTAGATGGAAGTTGTGCTATTTATTTTAGGAGGAGATTATTTTGGATTTTAAAGAGTATATTCGTGTCATTCCTGACTTTCCACAACCAGGAATCAGCTTCAAGGACATTACGACATTGTTGAAGGATGGAGAAATGTACCGCAATGCGATCAATGAGCTCAAAACAATGGTTTCTGATCTCAAAATTGATGTAATTGCCGGACCTGAAGCACGTGGTTTCGTTGTAGGCGCTCCTCTGGCTTATGCTCTTGGTGTCGGTTTTGCCCCGATCCGTAAAAGCGGAAAATTGCCAGGAGAGACGATTGAAGTTGGATATGATCTCGAGTATGGCAAAGATACGCTCGCTATGCATACAGATGCGATCGAAAAGGGACAAAATGTTCTGATTGCTGACGATCTGCTTGCAACGGGTGGAACGATTGCGACTTCGATCAATCTGATTGAACAATTGGGTGGTAAAGTTGTTGGTGCAGCTTTCCTGATTGAGCTGTCTGATCTGAATGGTCGTTCCAAGTTGCCTGAAATTGACGTATTTACACTGATGAATTACTAAGATTTCAGCATAGTGCTTGCTGTGATTGAACAAGAATTGGATCTCCCGTTTCCCGGGAAATAATATACAGCATTAACTATTATAAAGAAGCCTGTTCCCTCATTCCTTGATGGTGTGAGAGAACAGGCTTTTTTTGCGTTGGTTAGGTTTTATTATGGGCGAGGGCTATTTCGTGTTTAAGTATTATTTTGAACCCAATTATATATTAGTCTGGTGTTTTCTCTGTCAAAGGTTGTTTCTCTGACTTATCGTTAGACCAGCCTATCACTTCAAACAGTTTGAATAGCAGGCTCATAAATATACCAACAATTGTTGCAAGTGCCATACCTTTGAGATGAACACCATAGAAGCTTATTTCCGCTCCACTTAATCCAACCACGAGCACGAGGGTTGTCAGAATCAAATTGGTTGGTTTAGTAAAGTCCACTTTTTGTTCAACCAGAATACGTAATCCGGATGCTGCAATGACTCCAAACAGAAGTAGTGAGACACCACCCATAACTGCTGGAGGGATATACGAGATCAGGGCCGAGAATGTACCTGAGAAGGAAAGTACAATCGCTATAATGGCTGCGCCACCAATCACATAGATCGAGTATACTTTGGTTAAGGCCATAACGCCGATATTTTCGCCATAGGTTGTGTTTGGAGTAGATCCAACAAAACCAGATAGAATGGTGGAGACGCCGTTACCAAGCAAGGAGCGATGCAGACCTGGGTCTTTGGACAGATCTTTACCTACAATACTGCTCGTTACCAGCAAGTGACCAATATGTTCTACAATAACAACGAGAGCTACAGGTAAAATGGTTAGAATGACCGACCAATCAAACGTTGGTGTGGTGATTGTCGGAAGAGAGACAATACTAGCTTCAGCAATCTTATCCGTTTCGACAGCTTTCATTAAGAAACCAAGTGCGTAACCGGATATAATCCCAATCAAAATATGAATGATTTTGGGAAAGCCACGGAACGTTACAGCACCCAGTACAGTCACACCTAAGGTTACCATCGATAAAATAATAGGTTTAGCCTGTGGAACCCAGTCAGGATTTTTAAGAGGTTCTGGATTAATCAGCCCAGCCATTCCGGCTGCAACAGGAATGAGCTCTAACCCAATTAACGCTACAATCGCACCCATAGCTGCTGGTGGAAACACAACGTTAATCCAACCTGTGCCTGCATACTTAATAATGAGAGCTACAAGGCAGAACACGATACCTGTGATGATAAAAGCACCAAGAGCCATTGAATATCCGTTGCCTGGATGAGTGAGCAAGACAGACTGTACTGGTGCAATAAAGGCAAAGCTGGAACCGAGGTACGCAGGAATCTTTCCCTTACACATGAGTATGTAAAGTAATGTACCAATACCGTTCATTAGCAAAATCATACTTGGGTCAACACCGAAGAGATTCGGCACAAGCACCGTACTTCCAAACATGGCGAACAAATGCTGAAGGCTTAGCAGTGAACCTGAGCCGAGCGGCATCTTTTGATTAACCTGAATTTCGCGTTGCACTGAATGTTCATCTCCTTTTCCGAAACACAAACTTTCAATAGATTACAGAGTTTCTCTTAATTAAGCAATAACATTTTGTGTAATAGCATGGGTTTGAGGTGTTTTTTTATACTTTATATTCTATTTCAGCTAGGATGGGGAATAATAATACAGAGGAATACCTATTTTTCTTTGATTAAACCGAACATTTATACGAAGCGTCATCATGGGGACAGAATACATATTTTAACCTAAAAAAATGGAAAACTTACTCTTATTCGTCAGCAGTTGACGGGAAACGGGTGAAGCGTCATAATTATAGGAAATTACTTTTACGGGGAACCTGTGTTCATGCAATGTCACGGGTTCCATTTTGTATAGAAAGGACACGGAACAGATCAGAATGGGCATAGAGCAATTACTCGAGAAGGCCGGAGCCTACATCAAAGAACCCGATCTGATTCGCATACGTGAAGCTTACGAATTTGCGGATCAGGCACATCACGGACAGACGCGAAAATCGGGAGAACCTTATATTCTGCATCCGCTTGCGGTTGCCGATATTGTTGTGAACATGCAGATGGACACCATCTCCATTATTGCAGCGCTTCTTCATGATGTAGTAGAAGACACTACGGTGTCCCTTGAAGAAATTCGCAATCATTTTGGCAATACGTGTGCTATGCTTGTTGACGGCTTGACGAAGCTGGAACGAATTCAGTTCCGCTCCAAAGAAGAGCAACAGAACGAGAACTATCGTAAGATGTTTATTGCTATGGCGCAGGATATTCGTGTAATCGTCATTAAATTAGCAGACCGACTGCATAATATGCGGACGTTGAAATTTCAATCGGAAGAAAGCCAGCGTCGCATCTCGTATGAAACGTTGGAGATTTTCTGTCCAATTGCCAACCGCCTTGGTATATCTGCAATCAAATGGGAAATGGAGGACATCGCCCTCCGTTATTTGAATCCGCAGCAATACTACCGTATTGCGAATCTGATGCACAAGAAGCGTGCAGAACGAGAGCAATACATTGATACGGTTATGGACGGAATTACGAGCAAGCTCGAAGAGATGGGAATTCAGGCAGACCTATCAGGTCGTCCGAAACATATCTACAGCGTCTTTAAGAAAATGACAACGAAGAACAAGCAGTTCAATGAGATATATGACCTGCTTGCCATCCGTATTATTGTGGATAATATTAAGGATTGTTATGCTACGCTCGGAATTATACACACGTTATGGAAACCGATGCCAGGACGTTTTAAAGATTATATCGCCATGCCGAAGGCCAACATGTATCAATCCTTGCATACAACGGTCGTTGGCCCTAACGGTGAACCAACCGAGGTTCAGATCAGAACTTGGGATATGCACCGTACCGCTGAGTTCGGTATCGCTGCCCACTGGGCGTACAAGGAAGGCGTGGCTTCAGGCAATAATTTTGAGGATAAAATTACGTTCTTCCGTGAAATTCTCGAACTTCAGAATGAGGCTCAAGATGCTTCTGAGTTTGTGGAATCGCTCAAAATGGACTTTTTCTCTGATCTCGTGTTTGTATTTACACCGAAGGGAGAAGTCATTGAACTTCCGACAGGCTCTGTGCCACTCGATTTTGCGTACAGGATTCATACGGAAGTAGGTAATCGTACGATTGGAGCTAAGGTGAATGGTCGTATTGTACCACTCGATTATCACCTGAAGACCGGTGACATTATTGAGATTTTGACGTCCAAGCATTCGTATGGTCCGAGTCAGGACTGGCTCAAAATCGCCAAGTCGTCACATGCGCGAGCTAAAATCAAGCAATGGTTTAAGAAGGAACGACGTGAAGAGAATGTGGAAAAAGGACGCGAGAGCTGTGAACGTGAGCTCAAACGTATGGGGCTTGATCCATCTGCTTGGATGACGGACGACAAGTTACAGGAAGCAGCCAAAAAATACGCATTTAACGACATTGACGATATGCTTGCAGCTGTTGGGTTCGGCGGAATCACGGCTGCGCAGATTGTGACCAAAGCAACAGAGAAGCTGCGCAAAGAGCAGGAAGAATCCAGCTTGCTGGAACTGAATTCCGAGATGCGTGAGTTGAAGCCTGCACCAGAACGCAAAAATCGTCCGACAAATGGCATTCGTGTCAAAGGAATAGATAATCTGCTCGTTCGTTTTGCCCGCTGTTGCAACCCTGTGCCTGGAGATGAAATTATCGGATATGTTACACGTGGACGCGGCGTTTCTGTCCATCGAAGCGACTGTCCAAATATCCCAACAAGCGCAGATGGAGAAGAAGCAGCACGTGTAATTGAGGTCGAGTGGGAAGAGAATATTGAAGCGAGCTACAGTGTGGATATTGAAATTACAGGTCATGATCGCAATGGCTTGCTTAATGAGGTACTTCAAGCTGTCTCTGAAAGTAAAACGAATATTTCTGCCGTTACAGGACGGACAGACAAAAATAAATTAGCATTGGTGCATGTCACTATTTTGATTCGTAATACAGATCATCTGCATTCCGTGGTAGAACGAATCAAACGGGTGAAGGATGTTTATTCGGTGCACCGGATCATGCAGTAAGGAGCCTGTGCAATGAGAGTGCTTGTGCAACGCTGTAAAGAGGCTCAGGTTACTGTGGATAACGAATTGACGGGACGAATTGAGTCGGGACTAATGCTGCTCGTTGGCATTACACATGAGGATACGGAAAAGGACGCTCAGTATTTGGCTGACAAAGTTGCAGGACTTCGCATTTTCGAAGATGAGCAGGAGAAGATGAATCTTAGCTTATTGGATGTGGGCGGAGCCGTGTTGTCTGTATCTCAATTTACGTTATACGGTGACTGCCGCAAAGGGAAACGTCCAAGCTTCGCGGCTGCAGCTAAACCAGATATAGCTGAAACATTATATGAGCTGTTCAATCAGTTACTACGGGATAAAGGGATTCAGGTGGAAACGGGGCGTTTCGGCGCTATGATGGATGTGACCTTCACGAATTGGGGGCCAGTCACCCTGATGCTTGAAAGTCCTAATAATCCAAGCGCATGAGCATATTCAGATCGTGATCTGGTCATAATGAAGGATATCCAGTCGATGAAATTTATTGTCAAAGGAGTATCCTGCCATTATGCGTCAATCTGTCAAGGAAACAAGATCACGCGTTGAACCTTTACTTCTTCCAGGAAACTTATATGAATCGCTCCAATTGGCTCGTGCGGCTGCTGAATATGCATCAACAGTGTGGGAGCTGGAGAATGCAGATAAAGGGGAGCAGAACAGGCTTCCACGTAGCTGAGTTAAGAGTGATATTGCATGGAACTTAGAGTTAGCCTGAAACGGATTAATGAACGGAATTCCGTTTGAAATAACCACTGCCACAGAGAAGACCTGAATTCATTTGATATGAATCAGGTCTTTTTGGTACGGAGCGAGAGGCACGATTGAAACATAAATGGAGTTGCAAAGAAAAGAAGACGAATTGTTATAAACGCCTTCAGTTAGGGTAATAACAAAACGAGGCGCAGGGATGCGCCAAGTCATACGACAACCTAACGGGTAAAGAACAGATAGGATAAATATACACAGTTCTGCAGAACCCCGATTTCAAGAAATTTCGAACACGGAAAGGAGAACATACGTTATGAGTAAAGTTGCTTTTTTATTGGCGAATGATTTTGAAGATTCGGAAATGCAGGTGCCATATGATGAAGTGAAAAAAGCTGGACATGAAGTAGAGATCATTGGTTTGAAAGCAGGAGAATCGCTAAAAGGTAAGGGAGGAAAAGTAACCTATACCTCAGATAAGGCGATCTCAGAGGTTTCCTCATCCGATTATGATGCGGTAGTTATACCTGGTGGTTCTTCTCCTGAAAATCTGCGGACAGATGCAAACATTTTGAAGTTTGTAACGGAGATTAATAGTGCGAAGAAACCAATCGCGGCAATCTGCCATGGTCCACAGATTTTGGCAAGTGCTGATTTGCTCAAAGGTCGTACCGTGACGTCATATCCACCGCTTAAGGATGATATGGTGAATGCTGGGGCAGAATTTAAGGATCATGAAGCTGTAGTGGATGGAAACTATATTACATCCAGAACACCTGAGGATGAGCCAGCATTTGTCCGTGAATTGTTGAAAGTCATTTAATTTCCATTAAATGAATGAGCCTAATATAGTTTAGAATTTTAGAATTCCTAAACGATGTTTTAGCTTAGAACTATGGCAGTTCAACTCGATAAAGGAGGGTTTGACATGGCAAAACATATTCAGGCGTATTTTCGAACAGAAGATGAGGCAGAGGGAGCAAGAATCTCACTTCAAGCGTATCGCACAGAGCATTTGGAGGTAGGACAACTGGATGGTGCGGTAGGTAGAAATAATCGCATACTGATACCTTTGGTGCCATACACCGCCACGGGTGGTGCAGGAACGAGTGGAGGTATAGGTGTGGGAACAGCACCTGGTGCTCCAGGAGCGGGGAACGTTGTTCCTGTAGTCGCGGATGTAGATCGTGATGCAGAGAAAGATCCTCGTGATCGGATCAATGAGGATGGAGACTTGCTAAATGCTGCGGATGTGTCTCCGGGAGATTATAGTGATCTGCATTACGTTTTGTCTGCCAAAGTGAGCGATGAGGACTATGATGATATCGTTCATAAGCTCCGCTCTAACCATGCCTATGTAGAGGAATTGGACGAATAATATATTCAAGGCTAGCAAGCCCCTGTAACGTCTGACTTTCAGGCGTTGCAGGGGCTTTGCACATGTAAAATAGCTTGTTTATAAAGCGCTATCATTTTTGTAATATTACTGTAATATTAGTTACATAAGGCTTTAACATAGTGGGCTTATAATAACACACATGACCCCCTTTTTTTATATATGATTTGAGCCCGCACACCGTGTGCGGGCTTTTTTTTGCAGTCTTTTCAGGTTAACCCTTGACTTTAGCACTGCGGTCCATTACAATCAGGAAATAATATTGACTTCAAACGTTAGATTAGAGCGTTAAAGGACATATAACGATGATTTGATGACGGGACCAAGTACTCCGTGCCCACATGACCAGAGAGGAATCCCCAGGCTGTAAGGATTCTCTTGATGAGCGGACGAATGACTTCCCCGAGAACAGACTGCGAACACTTCTGAGCTTCTTATGATGGTCAGTAGCAGCCCTGCGCAGACGTGCGTTACACGTTGAGCGGAATGGTTCTGAATGAATTCATACAAGTGCACTTGTTGTATGATCAGACGAATCACCTGAACGGCTAATGTTTCAGGTTTCCGAAATGTGGGTGGTACCACGGGTGAATGTTAAACACAATCTCTCGTCCCTTTGTTTGCTGTATACAGCGACAGGGCGAGGGATTTTTTGCTATTTAAAGAGATTGTTCCAAAATATATCAATGCTGGAGGGATGAATGATGGCTTTTCAAAAACCAACAGGTACACAAGATTTGTTGCCTGGCGTTGTAGAGAAGTGGCAGTACGTAGAAGAAAAAGCACGTGACCTCTGCCGCCGCTTCAACTATCGTGAAATTCGCACACCGATTTTCGAACAGACTTCTTTGTTTGTGCGAGGTGTAGGAGAGACGACGGATATTGTCGAGAAGGAAATGTACACGTTTGACGATAAGGGTAATCGAAGTATGACTCTTCGTCCTGAGGGCACTGCTGGTGTGGTGCGAGCTTATGTGGAGAATAAAATCTATGGTGAACCCGATGTAAGCAAACTGTACTATATTGGTCCGATGTTCCGTTATGAGCGTCCGCAAGCAGGGCGTCAGCGTCAGTTTCATCAGTTTGGCGTAGAGGCGATCGGAGCACTTGATCCAGCTATTGATGCAGAAGTAATTGCACTCGGTTACCAACTATGTGTAGAGCTTGGCTTGAAGGATGTCAAAGTTGAGATCAACTCCGTGGGCAATCCAACCAGTCGTGCGGCTTACCGCGAACAATTGCTGGGCTTCCTCAGACCGATGAAGGATACCCTCTGCAAAGATTGCCAATCTCGGATGGAGCGTAACCCCCTGCGTGTGCTCGATTGCAAAGTAGATCAGGATAAATTCGTTGGTGCACCGTCCATTCTGGACAGTCTTGATGAAGAGTCTCTGAATCACTTTGCCAAGCTAAAAGCATATCTGGATGACTTCGGTGTAGACTATGCCGTGAACAATCGTCTCGTACGTGGACTGGATTATTATACACTCACTGCTTTTGAGTTGAAGGCACAAGGTATTGGTGCAATTGATACTGTAGGTGGCGGTGGTCGATATAACGGTCTTGTCGGAGATATCGGCGGGCCAGATCAGCCAGGGATTGGATTCGGGATTGGTTTGGAGCGGATTCAGCTCATTCTGGAACACCAAAACATTGACGTTACCACGCTTGCTCCGCTCGATGTTTACTTTGTCGCTTTAGGCGAGGCAGCGGATCGCGAAGTGAACCGTCAGCTGTTCAAACTTCGCCAATCCGGTTTATCTGGAGAACGTGACTACCTGGGTCGTAAGATGAAAGCTCAGATGAAGTCGGCAGACCGCTTCAAAGCACGTTACACCGCCATTCTCGGTGATGATGAGCTAGAGCGCGGTGAGATTGCACTGAAATCCATGGATACCGGTGAACAACAGACAGTGAAGCTTGAAGACTTGGTCACTGCAATCCAAGGTAAGTAGATCAGGGTAAGTAAAATCTTTTGAAAACTGTATCTAATGCAACAAAACATAAGAAGTAACATATGATCCGGCGATCTTACAGACGAACGTAGACTAAACACGATTTGATGTGGAAGGTTGAGTGATTCTGTAAGAAAAACGCCTTTTCTAATAAAATCGTCTTCACACAACCGCACTGGTGATAACGGGATCTGCCTGCTATCAACACAGAACGGAAATTCACATAATGAGGAGTTTGGTTATGAAAAGAAGTCATCATTGCGGCGCATTAACACCCGCACACATCGGTGAAACAGTAACATTAAACGGTTGGGTTCAGACTCGCCGTGACCTTGGGGGCGTACTCTTCATTGATCTACGTGACCGTAGTGGAATTGTACAAGTTGTCTTTAACCCAGCTTACTCAGGCGAAGCTCTGCAAATCGCAGACCGTGTACGTAGTGAGTACGTAATCGCTGTTACCGGTAAAGTCGTTAAGCGTGACGAAGAGACGGTAAACAAAAACTTGCCTACAGGCGAGATTGAAGTTCAAATTACAGAAATCGAAGTGCTGAATGCAGCCAAAACACCTCCATTCTTCATCGAAGATGGCGTTGAAGTTGATGAATCACTTCGTTTGAAATATCGTTACCTGGACCTGCGTCGTCCGGAAATGTTCGAAACATTGAAACTGCGTTCCAAAGCATCTAAAGTATTCCGTGATTATCTGGATGGAGAAGAGTTCGTTGAGGTAGAAACACCAATCTTGACTAAGAGCTCCCCGGAAGGTGCGCGTGACTATCTTGTACCAAGCCGTGTGCATGAAGGTGAATTCTTCGCCCTGCCACAATCCCCACAGATCTACAAGCAATTGCTGATGGTCGGTGGATTGGAGCGCTATTATCAAATCGCACGTTGTTTCCGTGATGAGGATCTGCGTGCAGACCGTCAACCGGAATTCACGCAAGTCGACATCGAGACTTCCTTCTTGCAACAGGATGACCTGCTGCCAATGATGGAAGAGCTTATGGCTAAATTGCTTCGTGAAACAAAAGGTATTGAGCTTGAACTGCCATTCCAACGTATCACGTATGCAGATGCAATGGGTAAATACGGCTCAGACAAACCAGATCTGCGTTTTGGCATGGAGCTGGTAGAAATGAACGATATCGTAGCGAATAGCGGTGTTAAAGTATTTGCTTCTGTCATCGAAAAAGGCGGAGAAGTAAAAGTACTGAACGCTAAAGGCTGTGGTACATGGAGCCGTAAAGAAATCGACGACCTCGGACCATTCGCAGCGCGTTACGGTGCTAAAGGTCTGGCATGGATTCAAGTGAAAGATGGCGAGTTCAAAGGGCCAATCGTGAAGTTCTTCACGCCTGAAGAGATTGAAGCCGTTAAAGAACGTACAGGTGCAGAGGAAGGCGACTTGTTGCTCTTCTCCGCTGACACGAAAAAAGTCGTTGCTGACGTTCTGGGCGCATTGCGTCTGAAAATTGGCCGTCAACTCGGTCTGATTGATGATAGCAAATTCAAGTTTGCTTGGGTTGTAGACTTCCCACTGCTTGGATATGATGAAGATGCGAAACGTTATGTGGCGGAACACCATCCGTTCACACGTCCAAAAGATGAAGATGTACATTTGTTCGACACAGACCCAGGTGCAATTCGCGCTCAAGCCTATGACCTTGTTCTGAATGGTTATGAAGTCGGTGGCGGTTCGATGCGTATCTACAAACGTGACGTGCAAGAAAAAATGTTTGCAGCCCTGGGATTGTCTCCAGAAGTGGCTAATGAGAAATTCGGTTACTTGCTCGAAGCATTCGAATACGGAACGCCACCACATGGCGGTATTGCCTTTGGTCTTGACCGTCTCGTGATGTTGCTTGCTGGTCGTACGAACCTGCGTGAAACGATTGCCTTCCCGAAAACGGCAAGTGCAACCGATCTGCTCATGAATGCACCTTCTGAAGTAGACAACTCGCAATTGGAACAACTTCACATCCGTGTAGCCCGTAAACCGGTAGCGGAAAAGAAATAAAGGAGGTTTCGATCTCAATGCTCCATCAATTTTCCAGAACAGAGCTGGCCATCGGACCTGCAGGTCTAGATGCTCTCAAAAATAGTACCGTAGCTGTACTCGGCATTGGCGGCGTAGGCGGTATTGCAGTAGAAGCCCTTGCGCGCAGCGGTATTGGACGTATCATCCTGATTGATAAAGACGTGGTGGATATCACGAATATCAACCGCCAGATTCACGCGTTGACAACAACCGTAGGTCAGAAAAAAGCCGATCTGATGGTTGAACGGGTGAAGCTGATCAATCCTGAGTGTGATGCGATTGCGCTGAATATGTTTTACACGGAAGAAACGTACGAGGAACTGTTCAAATATGAATTGGATTATGTGTTGGATGCATCCGACACAATCATCTATAAAGTCCACCTCATTAAAGAGTGCCTGAAACGTAACATTCCAGTGATCTCCAGCATGGGTGCGGCAAATAAAATGGATCCGACGAAATTCCAGGTTGCGGATATTTCCAAGACATCCATGGACCCGATTGCTCGTGTAGTGCGTACGAAGCTTCGTAAAGACGGTATCAAAAAAGGCGTGAAGGTGGTATTCTCAACAGAAGAGCCACTCAAACCACGCGCAGATGTTACGCAGAAAATCGTACCGGAGAACGCACCAGAAATACGTAAAGCCAAACAGCCACCAGCGAGTAATGCCTTTGTTCCACCGGTAGCTGGACTGATTATGGTCAGCGTTGCGGTGAAAGAACTGCTTGAAAAAGCAGAGAAGCAAGAGGCATAACAGAAACAATAAGAAGCAAGCAGCAAGTAAGAGGTATATCTATTGAATAAATTCCTCTACCTTATAGAACGTGGGTGCCTTTGTGCACCTGCGTTTTTTGGTGTTTGTTTACTACCTATCTTCTGAAAAGCTCAATCGACATACCCATCTATATCAGTCACGTATATGCTGTGATAAGTGAATTAGACGTGCATTTAGATATGTCAGGATTACGTCATGTACTTCAATGTGAAAACCGTGTATGATATGGATTGCTGTGCGAAATGATGATAAATACATAGAGATTCGCAGCTTGAGAGGGGAATAGAACGAATGAAACATGGATGGATGTCCAGACGACTCGGTATCGAGCCGGGGATCAGTGGAAAAAGGAGATTGTGGCAGGAGCCATTTCTTACTTTGCCGTGGTCTATATCGTTATGGTCAATGCTACAATTCTATCTGATGCCGGAATGCCATTACAGGCGGCTATGGTAGGCACGTTACTCACATCTATTGCAGGTTGTTTACTTATGGCATTTGGCGGGAAGTCGCCTATTGTGGTTGTGCCTGGTATGGGGATTAATGCTTTCTTTACGTATACATTGGTACATTCGATGAAGCTGAGCTGGCAGGAAGCGCTGGCTGTTGTAGCCGTTACAGGGGTGTTGTTTGCAATCGTTGCATTCACGTCATTATATAAAATAATCAGCGAAGCAATCCCCAAAAATCTACAGCATGGTATTACCGTAGGGATTGGCTTGTTTTTGACGTTCATCGGTTTGCAAAAAGCGGGATCGTAATCGCGCACCAGACTACGTTTGTAGCAATTGGGCATTTCAACGATCCAAATGTAATTACTGCCTGCGTAACGCTAATTCTTGCGGTAATTTTGTTTATCCGTAATGTACAAGGTGGATTACTCATCAGTATTCTGATTGGTACAGGACTTGCCTATGTCCTCGGTGCAGTACACCCAGGCGAGTCGGTATCTGCAATGGAGGCGCTACGCCAGTATGGGACTTGTTTGGCGAGTTATCATTGATGAAGCTGGCGGACATCGCTTTCTGGATTGCCGTGTTCCTATTGTTACTCATTGTAGTGTTCGAAAATATTGGACTCATTACCGCTCAGACGCAGATGATTGGCCGCCCGGAACGATTCAAAGGCAGTCTACGGGCACTCTCCATTAGCACGGTGCTGGCAGGTATATTCGGAAGCAGCCCGCCGGTTGCGGCAGCGGAGACGACTGCTGGTATTGCTGCAGGGGGCCGCACGGGTTTGACACCGCTCGTGACAGCATTGCTGTTCGGAGCAACCTTTTTCTTCATCCCATTGCTTGGTTATATTCCAGATAGTGCGATTGCACCGATCTTAATTATTATAGGTGGTTTGATGGTACAAGGTGTGAAGGACATGGATTTTGGCGACTTCACAGAGGCATTCCCGGCCTTTTTAATCATGGTCATGATTCCCTTTACGTATAGTATCGTGGATGGTATGGCGTTTGGATTCATCGCTTATCCACTAGCGAAGCTGGCCGCAGGTCAAGGGAAACAGGTGCCGGTAGTGATGTATGGTATCTCCATTTTATTTTTGGCTAATTTCGTGCTGCATGGGGTGTTGTAAAAGGGCAGGAACCTAATGTAAGTTCATACGTATGATCCTAGGTAGATGAGAACGGGAGGAACGGGAATGGAAGAGCAGCAACAACAAGAATTGAATGAGCCTAAGGTTGGAAAAAAGGATTTAAGGATTTCGTTAAGCTCATCGCTTCCACGAATCCACCCAAATTAATTCTGGTTCTGGCTCTCATTTTGACTTTGATTCAGACTACAGCCGGACTGATTGTGCCTCTGATGACCAAGGGTCTGATCGATGGACTGACGACTTCCGCACTGGATAAGTCCATTATTATGTTATTGGTTGGGGCATTTGTCATTCAGGCCATTGCTTCGGGCATCAGTATTTATATGTTGAATTATGCAGGGCAACGAGTGGTCGCAACATTGCGAACCAAGCTATGGAACAAGGTGTTATCTCTACGAATGCCGTATTTTGACCGCAATCGCACCGGGGATACGATGAGTCGGATCACCAATGATACAAGTCAGATCATGACTTTAATTGCGGATTATCTTGTATCGTTTGTATCTAATATCATTGCCGTTATTGGTGGGGTGGCGTTGTTATTTTATCTGGATTGGGTGATGTCGCTCATTATCCTAAGTCTTGTGCCACTTACGTTATTAATTTTGTTACCGGTTGGGAAGAAGATGTACAAGATCTCCAAGAAACAGCAGGATGAGATGGCGGGTCTGACGTCGGTACTTAGCCAAGTGATTGGCGAGATTCGATTGGTTAAAGCCTATGGTACGGAGAAACAGGAGGCAGAAGCAGGAGATTCCCGGATTCGCAAAATGTTTGCTTTTGGTTTGCAGGAAGCACGCATTCTGGCTCTGATCGGTCCGTTGTTTTCATTTGTCATGACGGCTGTGTTGGTCGTTATTCTAGGTGTTGGGGGAATGCGCGTAGCGTCTGGTATTCTGTCGCCAGGAGAGCTGGTAGCTTTCATACTGCTCTTGTTCCAAGTCATCATGCCTATGGGACAGTTCACGACATTATATTCTCGTTTGCAAAAGGTAGTCGGAGCAACGGAACGCATTCAGGCTATTCTTGCCGATGAAGAAGAACAGAACCACAGCACAAAGGTAGCGCCTAAGGGGAATGAAACCATTGAATTTCACAATGTGCATTTTTCCTATGTCACAGGGGAAGAAGTGCTACATGGAATTGATCTAACGGTTCCTACACGGAAGGTAACGGCTATTGTTGGACCAAGTGGGAGTGGTAAATCGACGTTGTTCTCCTTATTGGAGCAGTTCTATATGCCGGATTCAGGTCACATTTCGTATGGTGGACAACAGATTTCGGAGTATTCTTTATCCTCTTGGCGGGGCAAGATCGGGTATGTATCACAGGAAAGTCCGCTCATGGCTGGTACGGTCAAGGACAACATTACATACGGCTTGACTCGTGAGGTTACGATGGATGAGATCAGGCGGGCTGCGGAGATGGCGTATTCGGCTGACTTCATCGACAAGCTACCTCAGGGTTATGAGACAGAAGTGGGCGAAAGGGGTATCAAGTTATCTGGGGGCCAGCGTCAACGGATCGCTATTGCTCGTGCACTGCTCCGCAGCCCGGATATTCTCATGTTGGATGAAGCGACATCCAGCTTGGATAGTACCTCAGAACATGAAGTTCAACAGGCCTTGTCCAATCTTATGGAGGGAAGAACTACGATTGTGATTGCACACCGGTTGTCTACGGTCGTCGATTCGGATCAGATTGTTGTGTTGGAGCATGGACATGTGACTGGAACAGGAACACATGCGGAATTGATCAGCAATCATCCGGTGTACCGTGAGCTGGCTCAGAAACAGTTTGTGGCTCAGGAAGGTCAGAATAATTAATTTCTAATTACAGGTACAGTTGTGCGTATTTCACCACAGATATTCAACAAGCTGAAGCTATACACCGTTGTTCTTTCGTTTCTTACAAACGAGAACAGCGGTTTTTAGTTTGCTGGTATGGGGTGTGCCTGTAGCTTTTTGCAGATCAATGTGATATATTGGGTATCCTTTTGCGTGGTCAGTGATTGGCTATGCAGAGCAAACATAT
Source organism: Paenibacillus sp. DCT19 (assembly GCF_003268635.1). Lineage (NCBI taxonomy): Bacteria > Bacillati > Bacillota > Bacilli > Caryophanales > Paenibacillaceae > Paenibacillus > Paenibacillus sp. DCT19. The sequence goes on along the minus strand of NZ_CP029639.1, from coordinate 5,094,964 downwards.
TCTTAGGAGGTAACTGAAACATGTCAGACAGCTTTCAAAGTGCCTATCAAGAAGAAGAGTACAGGTTAGAGCGAACGATGGAGGAAGTGGATCGTCAGTTGGAACGACTGCGGAATGTTCCGGTCTATACCGGCCACGACTTCACAGAGCAAGTGTTGGAAGCGGGACGCGAAGAGCGCCGCACCGCCTTGTCCAAGAGCGCGCAGCAACCCTATTTCGGACGCTTGGATTTCGAAGAGCAGGGCAGCGGTGCACGGAAACCGCTGTATATTGGCAAGATCGGCGTAGACCGCGAAGAGGTGGGCGAGCATCCGCTCGTCATCGATTGGCGTGCTCCTGTCGCGAGTCTGTTTTACTCTTTTACAGGAGGTGAAGCCTCCGCTACGTATGAAGCCCCGGAAGGGCTTATTGAAGGTCTAGTGTACTTGAAACGAAACGTTGTCATTCGGCAGCGGATATTGGAGCGTGTGGCAGATACGTATAATCGCGACAGCGACCAGCCAGCCGTATCGGATGAATTCCTCGTGTATCGGTTGGGTGAGAACAAGGATAACAAGCTTCGTGATATTGTCTCTACTATTCAGGCAGAGCAGGATCAGATCATTCGGGCGGCAAGAAACACCGCTTTGATTATCCAGGGTGTGGCTGGATCTGGAAAAACAACAGTTGCCCTGCACCGCCTTGCCTTCTTGCTGTATCAATATAAGGAGCAGGTATCTGCGGAGAAAATGGTTATTTTTGCACCGAACCATATGTTCCTTGACTACATCTCCGATGTACTGCCCGAACTGGGTGTAGGTGATATCCAGCAGCAAACTTTCCCGGATTGGGCGATGAATCTGCTCGGTCTAGAGATGCCTTTGGCAGATACGGCGGAGACATTAAACACATGGTTCGAAACACCAGCCGCTCGTCCTGAGCTGAATGATGATGTTCCTGGGCGCTACAAAGGATCGATCCGCTTCATGGAGCTGATTAAGGAATGGCTGTCCGGGATGGAAGAGGATTCCGTGCCAGATATGGACTTCAGCCCATGGGATGGGGCAGTGCTCAGTAAAGCCGAGATCGAGGGTTGGTTTGGAGACGAATACAAGCACTACCCACTCGCCAAACGAAAAGAACGCGTCATGGCACGTATTCATCGCTGGATTGAGATGGAACTCAAAAAACCTGCACCGGAGGCTGTACGCAAGGAACGCAAAAAGAAAGCAGCTACCCGGGAAAAGGCTTATGCCAAAAAGTGGCCGCAATATGAGCCGCTAACGCTGTATAAGCAATTGTTCAAAGTGATTAAAGGTGGTTCAGTACCAGCATCTGCACAGCAAGCGATTCCGAAGATGGTTATGAAGCAGACGGCAGCAGACCTGAAGGAAAATCGTGTGCGGGAAGAGGATTTGCCTGCGCTCGTTTATATTCATACGTTGGTTAATGATATCGAAGGCAATGATCGGTTCGATCACGTCGTTATTGATGAAGCGCAGGATTTTTCCCCGTTTCACGTGGCATTGCTGGATCTGTTTGTAAAAGGGCATTCCTTCACGATTCTTGGCGATCTCTCGCAAGGCATTCATGAGTACCGTGGTGTACACACATGGGAAGAGATGAGTTCTTTGTTTCCAGCAGAGCAGAATGCTTATTTTGCACTAACACGTAGTTATCGTTCGACAATGGAGATCATTGATTATGCGAATACCATTCTGGAACAGGGCGTTAAGAGTGGGATTACAGCGATCCCTGTGTTTCGGAGTGGTGATCCTGTCCGGACACTGCCTTATGGTAGTGAGGGGCGGACTGCGAGTCTAGAGCGTGCTTTGAAGCTGCTCACAGTCAAGGATTATCGGACAGTTTCTATTCTAACGCGTACCTTGCATGAAGCGAAGGAGTTACATCGTGATTTAGTGCAGGCGGGGTGGGAGCTTAATCTGATTGATGGCGGCAAAAAAGAGTATACTGGTGGTCACTCCGTCCTGCCTGTGTATTTGTCCAAAGGGCTGGAGTTTGATGCAGCCATTGTGGCGGATGTGGATCAGACGCATTATCTGCCTAATGCAGGGGATGCGAAGTTGCTATATGTAGGGTGTACACGTGCCTTGCATGAGCTATGGCTGTTTCATGAAGGTGATCTACCAGCTTATGCTTCTGCAACGCATAATTCGGACGGTGACCTGGTATCGATTCAGCAGTGGCCTGAAGTTTAGAGCGAGATGAAATTGATTCATCGATAAATAAATGCGACAAGTCATGGTGCTTAGAGAGCCCCATGACTTTTTTTGTACTTGTATAAGTTACTGGTATTACCTACTCATATTACTTATTCGTACTGTCTACTTGTGCTGACCGTTCGTTTAGAGCCCATGTATGACCACTCGTACTAGCTACTTATGTCAGCTATTACGAATTCGTTGTACTCAGCTGTATCATACGTTGACGTCGATTGACCAGATAAATACCGATACAGATGAACGATCCACCTACACCCATCATCCACGCCATGCGTTCGGATAGCAAAATCCAGCTTGAAAGTACACCAAAGAACGGAGCCAAGAAGAGGAAAGAACTTGTTTTGGCGGGATCACTGTGTTGTAGCAGATAGAACCAGAGTGAGAATTGAATGATCGAACAGATGAGTGCCAGCCACAGCAGGACAAAGACAGAGGTCACATTTAGAACAAAATGGGGTTCTTCCGTCCAAGCACTTAAGATCAGGAGAGCTATGCCACCAGCGAGCATTTGGTATGCGGTAAGTACAAATGTATCCTGCGCAGCTCCCCAGCGTTTAATCAGTAATGTGGACACGGCAAAACAAAAGGAGCCGGCAAGACCAATCCATGTTCCAGGACTTACGCTCAGCTGCAGACCAAACGTTAACACAACTCCTATAAAACCTAGCAGCACACCAGCCCACTGGCTCAAGCGGTAGCTCACCCCATATAAAACTGCACTGAATAGAATGACCAGTAGGGGATTAGTGAAGGTCAGAATGGCTGACTCTCCCGAAGTGATCCAATTCATACTGTAGTACGCGCAGCCCATGACACCGGCGGACTGGAATAGTCCGATCAAGGCTACCTGGAACCATTGTCGACATCCTACGGGCAGCGGGCGTTTACGCACAATATAGACCATTATGATGCTGGCTAGGATATAACGCAGTCCCATAAGCAAGAAGGGCGGAGCGTAGTGCATGCCTATTTTACCAACAGGAAATGAAGTTCCCATAATGAACGTAGTGATGATAATCAGTAGTGTGTATCGTCCGGTTTTCATACCAAAAGTACTCCTTTAAATGAATTACGTTACAAAATCTGACCAGCAACGGTTATGTGCTGTATCCTGATATCCTCAATTGTAGGGCTGATCTGTCATGCTGTATAATGATTGTTAGTGATCTTGGTATCATTAATAATGATGTCAAGTGAGGAGGATATGATGATCATATGGAGAGCGGAGATCTACGAATATTTCAAGTTGTAGCCCAGGAAGGCAATCTAACCAAGGCAGCGGAGCGCCTGGGATATGTGCAGTCCAATGTCACAGCAAGAATCAAATACCTGGAGGCCGAGGTCGGTACGTTATTATTCATTCGTCATAATCGGGGGATGACATTATCTCCTGCGGGGGAGTTGTTGCTTACCTATGCCGATAAGATTATCGGATTACTGAATGAGGCAGAGAAAGCACTATGGGCCACCAATGAGCCAACAGGCCCGCTACGAATAGGCTCTACACAGACGGCTGCGGCTGTACGATTGCCAGAACTGTTTGCGAGTTATTATACGCTGTATCCATCGGTTTCCCTGTCATTAAGCACAGGCAACTCACAATATCTAATAGATCAGGTGCTGGGATATGAACTGGAAGGAGCTTTTATAAGCTGCTTATGTGATCATCCTGATCTTTCCGGGGTACCCGTCTACGAAGAGGAATTATTTATTGTATCCTCTGGCATTCGTCCAGAGAATCAAGAACTCGTTGAGAAGCCTGTTTTAGTGTACAGTATGGGGTGCTCCTACCGTCAAATTTTAGAAGACTGGCTACGAAGCAATGGTGTTAATCGTCCCGTAATTATGGAGTTTGGTACGCTTGAAGCCATCATTAGTGGGGTGACTTCAGGTATGGGGATTTCATTGTTACCTGAAATTGTAATTCGACATCATTTGCAACAAGGATTATTGCGTAAACATTCACTTCCTTTGGGTATGAGTCATATGATGACGTATTTTATCACTCGCAAAGATGCCTTTGTGAGTAGTGCTCTACGTGCATTTATGGATTTGTTACCGAAAGAGTATGATATGATAGAGAGTAGAGGTCATTAGTTAAGGAAGTGATAGGTTATGGATTTATTTTCATTTCAACAAGATTCACAGCCACAGGCAAGACTGCTCGCTGACCGGATGCGGCCAGAGCAGCTTGATGAATATATTGGACAAGAACACATTATCGGACAGGGGAAATTGCTGCGACGTGCAATCGAAGCGGATCAGATTTCCTCCATCTTATTATACGGCCCTCCAGGCTGTGGCAAAACAACTCTTGCCAACATCATCTCCAAGCATACACAAGGGCAGTTTGTGCGTCTTAACGCAGTGGATGCCTCTGTCAAAGATGTGCGTGAAGTGATCGAACAGGCGCAGACGAACAAACAGCTGTATGGTTCCAAAACGATTCTGTTTCTGGACGAAGTTCATCGCTTCAATAGCTCTAGACAGGATGCTCTTCTTCCGGCAGTTGAGAAAGGCACCATTATTTTTATCGGAGCTACGACGGAGAATCCCTTTCACTATGTTAATGGAGCCTTAATGAGTCGTTCCACCCTGTTCCAGTTAGAGTCCTTGAACAAGGAGCATTCTCTAATTGCGATGCGTCGTGCGCTTGCGGATGCGGACAAAGGGCTAGGCTTTATGGAGCTGCAGGTAGACGAGGAAGCGTTGGAGCATATTGCTACGATGGCTAATGGGGATATTCGCCGAGCGTTAAATGCACTTGAACTGGCTGCCCTGACGACACCACCGGAGAAGGATGGTACGATTCATATTACGCTTGGTGTAGCGGAGGAGTCGATTCGGCGTCCCATCGTAAAAGCGGATGAATCAACGCAATATGATGTGTTATCTGCCTTCCACAAGAGTATTCGTGGTTCTAGTGATGCGGCGTTATTCTGGTTTTTATATGCAGTGGAGAAGCTCGGCATGGACCCGATGACGTTTATTCGTCGCCTGATTGCAGCGAGCAGTGAGGACATTGGACTTGCTAATCCACAAGCGATGACACAAGCCATTGGCGCATTGGATGCATACCGGAACAACGGATGGCCTGAAGCCAAGCTGAACATTGCTCAAGCGATTCTATTCGCGGTAGAGAGCCCTAAATCGAATGCGGTTTATACGGCCATATCCAAAGCGATGAATGCCATTGATGAAGTGAAATCGGCAGAGGTTCCTCTTCATTTGAGGGATACGCATTACTCTGGTGCAGTCAAACTTGGACATGAAGGTTATCAATACCCGCATAACTATCCAGGACATTATGTGAAGCAGGAATACCTACCTAAGCAACTATCACGCCGTGTATTTTACGAAGCGACAGAGCAGGGGAATGAATCGAAAATTCGGCTGAATCAACAGCGACGCAGAGATCTGTAATTATGAAAGAATTCATATATGTGGCGTGTGGTGGATTGGTAGGAACACTTACCCGGTATGGAGTACAGGTCTGGATGCCTGCAGCGAATGAAGGTTTTCCTTGGGCGGTGCTGTTGATTAATGCGCTTGGCAGCTTGTTCCTGGGATGGTTCTTCACCGTTGCTGTCCCGGGTAAAATAACACCTCAACTCCGCCTAGCAATCGGCACTGGATTTACAGGGGCGTTCACTACATTTTCCACGTTCAGTCTAGATATCGTGCGGTTGATCGAGGGAGGACTATGGGAGAGAGCTCTCATATACCTGTTAGTTAGTTTGGTTGCAGGACTGCTTCTCTGTGGGCTTGGCATGAAAATTGGACATCGTATGCTCAGCAAATCGTCGGCAGGAGGTGCTTCATGATCCTGTGGATTGGGTGTGCCGGTATGGTGGGTGCAGTGCTTCGTTATAGTCTCGGAAAATGGATTACGGGCTCCATCAGTACAGGATTTCCGTGGGGAACCTGGATGATTAATATCAGTGGTTCTCTATTATTGGGTTTGCTGTATAGCTGGCATCAGTCGGCGATAATACCGGATTGGTTATGGGTGGTAGGAGGTACAGGGTTCTGCGGAGCATATACTACCTTCTCCACCTTCGGATATGAAACACTTGGCTTGTTGAATCAAGCAAGGTATGCCCGAGCTGCTGTGTATGTAGCTAGTTCAGTTGTGCTAGGTGTAACCGCCGCTTATGTAGGAACCTGGGTCGGGTGACGAGCGGGAAAATCAGTCGGGTTGCCAAGATAGAAAAATTTATTTTTTTTGCAATAAAAAGCAGGAAAAAAGCCATCCTTCATGGTATACATGAAAGATGGCTTTTCTTATCGAGATACAAGGCTTTCTTTATGAGGAAGGAAGGACTGTGCAAACAGCCCTACAGTACATCATAAAGAGCGTTTTTATTGCATTGCGGGTACAGGTACTTTTTGCACCTGATCTATCGTTCCGCCGCCCAGACACACTTCTCCGTCGTAGAAAACGACAGCTTGTCCTGGTGTAATGGCTTTTTGCTGCTGGTCGAATTGTACATCGACACTACCGTCTTCTTGCCATGTCAGCGTTACGCCTTGATCTGGCTGGCGATAGCGGAATTTTGCGGTACAGCGGAATGGTACGTTAGGCACCTTCTCTGCACCAGCAATCCAGTTTACACCGGTTGCTGTGAGACCTGTTGAGTACAAGCTTGCATGGGCATCGCCCTGTACAACAAGCAGTTGATTACGCTCCAGATCCTTATCAGCAACAAACCAAGGCTCACCATTACCAGACCCACCAATTCCGAGACCTTGGCGTTGTCCAAGTGTGTAGTACATGAGGCCATCATGGCGACCTTTTACTTCACCAGTAACGATATCTACCATATCTCCACCTTTGGCAGGTAGGTAGTTACTCAGGAACTCTTTGAAGTTGCGCTCGCCAATAAAGCAGACACCTGTGCTATCTTTTTTCTTCGCAGTGTACAGACCGGCTGCTTCAGCGATTTTACGCACTTCCGGTTTGGGAAGATGACCGATTGGGAACATTGCTTTGGATAGCTGGTTCTGATTGAGTGCGTTAAGGAAATAAGTCTGATCCTTGTTATTGTCCACACCACGCAGCAGTTTGAATTGGCCATCCTCTTCAACCAGGCGGGCATAGTGACCTGTTGCTACATAATCTGCACCCAGATCAAGCGCTTTGTTAAGGAATTCGCCGAACTTGATCTCGCGGTTGCACATGACATCAGGATTTGGCGTGCGACCTGACTTATATTCATCAAGGAAATAGGAAAATACTTTATCAAAGTATTCTTTCTCGAAGTTGACAGTGTAGTATGGAATGCCGATCTGTTCACATACCCGGCGCACATCCTCTGAATCTTCTTCAGCGGTACAGTGGCCGAACTCGTCTGTGTCATCCCAGTTTTTCATGAAAATGCCGATGACATCGTATCCTTGCTCTTTCAATAGGAGCGCAGTTACGGAAGAATCGACACCCCCGGACATGCCAACGACGACCCGTGTATTTTCAATTGTTTTGGACATCGTTATCACCACTTCTATAAATAAATGTGTTTCGTTCTCGTTCCTTATCATATCAGAAAGTGTAAGTCTCGGAGCACCATCTTTCTAAATAGGGTAAGAAACATTTTGGCTGAATGCGATCAAGCTTCTGTGAAGCACGTCAATAGACGCTTTTCTTATTCTAGCATAACCCGGTCTAAGTTACGATACACCCGGCTAACTTTGGATAGTGTCCACTGTAGGCGTACATTTTTTGAAAATCGTCAATCTTTGTTTTCCATAACACAGACAGATATGTTAACATTAGCTGAGGGTTATGATCGGAATACGTAGGATTAGAAGTATAAGACCTGTATTTTCCCATCCTTAACCACACAGTAAGGGAAAGACGGTCATGAATCACATAGGGTAAGTTAAGATTTATCGTGCGTTTTTTCGAAAATTGAAAGAGGTGACTCCTTTGAAGATATCAACAAAAGGCCGTTACGGTCTCACAATCATGATGGAGCTGGCTGCCAGAACAGGCGAAGGCCCTACATCACTTAAAAGCATTGCCGAGCGCAACCAGCTCTCCGAGCATTATCTGGAGCAATTGATCGCTCCGCTGCGTAATGCAGGACTGGTTAAAAGTATTCGCGGTGCCTACGGTGGCTACATTCTCGCAGGCGATCCTGCAACAGTAACCGCAGGTGACGTGATCCGCGTTCTAGAAGGACCAATCTCCCCGGTGGACTTCACCGAAGAGGATGACCCAGCTAAGCGAGATCTGTGGCTGCGTATTCGTGATAGCATTGCAGAGGTGCTGGACTCTACAACATTGAAGGATCTCATTTCGTTCGAGGATCAGGAGAAAAAAGATAGCTACATGTTCTATATCTAAATAAGATGACGAGCATCAGAGATCACACATAATAAAGCCCCCATTATGGGGCTTTAGCCATGCAACGAGCTATTTAAGTCGTATGTGTATACATGTAATTTAATTGCGAATTCGTAATTTAACGATAAACGGAGTGAAGTGAAATGCAAAGAATCTACCTGGATCATGCTGCATCCACACCAATGCATCCACAGGTCGCAGAAGCGATGATGAAAGTTATGACAGGGCAATATGGTAATGCATCCAGCATTCATGCATTTGGACGTGATGCCAAACGCGTTGTCAGCGGCGCGAGAGATGCTGTAGCGAAGGCTTTGGGCTGTTTGCCAGATGAGCTGGTGTTCACCGGAGGTGGAACGGAAAGTGATAATCTAGCTGTTTTTGGTGCCGTATCAGCAAGAAAAGATCGTGGACGTCATGTCATTACAACGGCTATTGAACACCATGCTGTATTGCATACATGTCAGGAATTGGAGCGTCAAGGATACGAAGTAACTTATCTGCCTGTTGATCAGTATGGAAGAATTAACGTGGATGAATTACGTGATGCGATTCGTCCAGACACAATTCTGATTACGATTATGTTTGCCAACAATGAAGTAGGAACAATTCAGCCGATACGTGAGATTGGTGAGCTTGCAAGACAACATGATATCTGGTTCCATACCGATGCGGTTCAAGCACTGGGTACACAACAGATCTCATGCCATGATTTGCCTGTGGATCTGATTAGCTTCTCTGCTCACAAAATCAATGGACCACAAGGTGTCGGTGCACTCTATGTGCGGCGTGGAATCGTGCTGGAAGCAAGAGCACACGGAGGGTTGCAGGAGCGGCAGAGACGTGCAGGAACAGAGAACATGGCGGGCATTGCCGGATTCGCTGAAGCATTACGACTTGTTTCGGCAGAACAACAAATGCGTTACGAGCATGATCTGCAGCTTAGAGCATTATTGCTTCAACAGTTGGAGCAGCACGTGGGAACAGAGCATTTTCATGTGAACGGCCACCCCGAATTTACGCTTCCCAACATTATAAATATCAGCTTCCCGGAAGTGTCCACAGAGACGATGTTAATGAACCTCGATATGGAGGGGATCGCTGTTGCCAGCGGCTCGGCATGTACATCGGGTTCTCTTGAATTGTCCCATGTACTCAAAGCGATGAAGCTTCCAGAGGCATTTTTGCACTCAGCGATTCGTTTTAGTTGGGGATTGGGTAATACTACGGAAGAAATCAGGATAACCGCCGAAAAAATTGGAACCATTCTTGGGCGACTGCGTAATAGACCCTAAGGGGATCTTTACACTGGGACATAAGGAGGGAAGAAGTTCCATTTCATCGGTTGGATAGAGCGGTTTGGATGTGGGTATCTGATTGCAATTCATAAGCTTTGGGCATACCTAACAAGGATAACACCGCGCCTATTTAATGATAAGAAGATGAGGGGGACCCTACGATGAAGCTTCAGGAAATGATCGGTCTAGCTGTTTTTGATGTTGAGGATGGCAAACAGGTCGGCAAAATCCAGGATTTCATTGTGAGTGACGATTGGAAAATTGAAGGCATTGAACTTGAGAACAAAGGCCTGTTTACCAGTCATGTCAAAATCGTGCAGTGGCAAGATATCGTTGCCTACGGCGAAGATGCCGTCATGATCCGTAATCAACAGGCTGTCCGCAAGACGGGAGCCGACGACATAAAACATACGTACCTTCTCGGTCAGTCTAAATTGAAGGAGAGATCTGTACTTACTGAAGAGGGATTGTTGTTAGGACGAATCTCTGATGTTTATTTTGACCAAGAGTTGGGAAATACAATAATAGGGATTGAAATTACGGACGGGTTCGTGTCCGATTTGATTGAGGGCCGTAAATGGCTGCCATGTACAAGCGATATGTCTATCGGGGAAAATGCCGTTATGGTACCTCCACTGAGTGAGCAGCGCTTGGAAAATGCCATTCATTCTGTTAATGGATAGGTGAATGAATATGAAATGTCCAAACTGTAGTTCCAAAGATATCGGGAAAATTGGTTCCCACCAGTTTTATTGCTGGGGTTGCTTTATCGAATTAACGGTGAACGGAGAGAAGATGTCTGTGTACCAGGTAGAAGAAGACGGCACACTTAGCTCACTCGATGACTTGTTCTTCGGTGAAGAGTTGCCACAAGACTTCCCTCACCTGCACGCATCTTCTTAAAGAGGTTGTTCAAAAAGTCCGCTTTTGATTACGAAAGATGCGCGAGTGGCATCTCAACGTCGAACATGGGATTCAGCCGAAATAAGTGGAGGCTTACGAAGCTTGTTTCCGTAGGAAACAATGTAGTTGCTCACGTAGTTTTGCCTACGCTCCGCTACTCCATTTCTAGCTTCATCCCATCTTCTTGGTACTGAAAACCGACCTTTTTGAACACGTACTTAAAGTCAATGAACTTCCTCTATATGCGGTTTGATGACAGTTTCTGTCGTTAAATGCTGTTGCGATATGCAGGACAGGGCATATAGATGTGTGGTTACATAGTAATTCATAGAGTATGGCATAATATATGCTCGACCGGATTACAACATGCGCCTCCTTCTCAGTGAGAAGGAGGCGTTTTTTTGCGTTTAGATATAGTGCGTGTTCAATAAATACGGTTTCGGGCTTTTTTTGAACAACCTCTAGTACGTGTCTGAAAAATTCGAAGTATGCAGCAGGGGCGAAAATGCGGTAAAAGATGCACTTCAGCGAGTTTTGAGACACGTCCTATTAATAAATATTCTCTTTCCTACATATACTGACTTTCAGAGCCAGTCCAAAAGGGAGAGATACAAGTGGAGCAATTAACCAAACACAAGCTGTTCCGTTACGCCATCTGGCTGTTGCTGGGCTTGATTATTTTATATTTTATCTGGCTGTTAAGGCCGTTGTTACTTCATATATATGGATTTCTGAAAACAGTTCTGGCGCCTTTTATTGTAGCTCTGATCATATCTTATGTTCTGAATCCAATCGTAAGTATGCTAGGTGGGCGTAAAGTGCCGCGGACAATTGCTGTACTGCTGATCTATGCCTTTTTCCTGACTTGCATCGGTGTAATCTTGATGAATGTAATCCCTGTATTGATTGAACAACTGGAAGAGTTGAATGAACATATGCCCGAGCTTTCGATGCGAGCCCAAAGTTTGATGAATAGCATGGATAACAAGTTAATGCCGCCAAGTGTGCGCACAGGCATGAATAGCTGGTTTTTTCAGATGGAAGATCGGCTGACGCAAGGGATTACGGTGCTGATGGATAATATCGGAGCAACCATTAATGTATTGTTCAATGTATTTATCGTGCCTTTTCTTATTTTCTATATGCTTAAGGACTTTGAAGTGTTTGAGCGTACCGTTGTTGCCTACTTACCCCGCTCACGTCGCAAGGCCATTGTTTCAGTCATGAAAGAGATTGATGCAGCACTAGGCAATTACATTCGTGGGCAGTTTATCGTGTGTGTGATCGTAGGAATCTTCGCCTATATTGGTTATGTCATTGTCGATATGCCATATGCCTTATTGCTGGCAAGCATTGTTGCTGTGTTTAACATCGTTCCCTATCTAGGGCCATTCCTGGGGGCGGCGCCTGCAGTCGTAATGGCGTCCACCGTATCTCTCAAAATGGTGCTGTTCGTGGTCATCGTTAATACGTTATGTCAGGTATTAGAAAGTAACGTCATATCTCCACAAGTGGTCGGGCGAACATTGCACCTGCATCCGCTGTCGATTATCTTTGCCCTTCTCGTTGGGGGAGAGCTGGCTGGCATTGTTGGACTTATTCTCGCTGTACCTGTCTTTGCCGTCCTGAAAGTGATTATGCAGCATTTCTTCGCATACTATATCAAGCGGAGGATTGAATAAAGCCAGTCTGGAAGCGGAAGTGGCGTGCGTTGACACCTGAAAGGCATACCGATATAATGAAGGTGTATGTTTAGACTATGAAAACGATGATGAAATCAAGTATGCCGGGTTTCCTTTCTCAGAGAATAGACTTCTTCGGAGCAGAGTTGAATCTGCCTGATGGCTGGAAGAGTCTAGAAAGTCGAAGCGGCAGAAAGCTAATTTCGGAGTGCAGGACAACCCTGCCGGAAGCGACCGTTATTCGCATCAACGAGGCGATTGTCTATTTATCCTGGATAAATGGCAATAACCAGGGTGGTACCGCGATAACATCGTCCCTGATATAATCAGGGGCGTTTTTTGTGTTGTTTTTATCGCATGATCATGATTAACAAACCGGGGAGTTACAGCACCGGACATTATAATTAAATTGGAGGAAGACCAACATGAAAGCTAGTGAAATCCGGTCTAAATGGTTAGAGTTTTTTGCAAGTAAAGGTCATAAAATTGAACCAAGTGCATCCCTTGTACCTCACAATGATCCATCCTTGTTGTGGATTAATGCAGGTATGGCGCCGCTCAAACCGTATTTTGACGGTCGTGAGAAGCCGGAGAATCCACGTCTTGCGAACTCGCAAAAATGTATTCGTACGAATGATATCGAAAATGTCGGCAAAACGCGCCGTCACCACACATTTTTCGAAATGTTAGGTAACTTCTCCATTGGAGATTACTTCAAGGAAGAGACGATCGAGTGGGCATGGGAGTTCCTGACAAGCAAAGAGTGGATTGGTTTCGACCCAGAGCGTCTGTCCGTAACGGTATATCCAGAAGACGAAGAAGCGTTCAAACTGTGGAATGAAAAGATTGGTCTGCCTGCAGAGCGGATTATTAAGCTGGACGAGAACTTCTGGGACATTGGTGAAGGCCCTTGTGGACCATGTACGGAGATTTTCTACGATCGCGGCGAAGCTTATGGCAACGACATGAATGATCCAGAGATGTACCCAGGTGGAGAGAATGAACGTTATCTCGAAGTATGGAACTTGGTATTCTCCCAATTCAATCACAATAAAGATGGCAGCTATACCCCGCTTCCGAACAAAAACATTGATACAGGTGCAGGCCTCGAGCGGTTTGCTTCCATTCTTCAAAATGTGGATTCCAACTTCGATACGGATCTGTTCCAACCGATGATTCAAAGAACAGCGGCACTTGCTGGTGTTAAATATAATGATAGCGTCGAAATTGACGTTGCACTAAAAGTTATTGCGGATCACATCCGTACGGTTTCTTTTGCTGTAGGTGATGGCATTTTGCCAGGTAATGATGGCCGCGGATATGTTATCCGTCGTTTGCTCCGCCGTGCAGTGCGTTACGGTAAAGTGCTTGGACTAGACCGTCCGTTCCTATATGAACTGACAACAACGGTCGGTGAGGTTATGGGCGTGTACTATCCAGAAGTGGTGGAGAAGCAAGAGTTCATTGCTAAAGTCATCAAAACGGAAGAAGAGCGTTTCCACGAAACACTTAGCGATGGTTTGGCGATTCTGGCTGATATTAGTGCAGCAGCTAAAGCGGAAGGACGCACTGTTATTAGTGGCCCAGAAGCTTTCAAACTGTATGACACTTACGGATTCCCGTTTGACCTTACAGAAGACTATGCAGCTGAGAATGGTCTCACGGTAGATCGTGAAGGATTCGATGCTTCGATGCAACGTCAACGTGATCTTGGACGTGCAGGTCGTCAGGAGAACGAAAGTATGAAGGCTCAAGGTGGCCCTCTTGCTGATCTGGAGGTTAAAAGCGAGTTTGTTGGTTATACTGACCTGTTGAAGGAAGCAAAAGTGGTAGCTATTGTTGCTGACGAAGCGCTTGTGGATGCTGTCGGTGAAGGGCAGTCTTGCCAGGTCATCCTTGACCAAACACCGTTCTACGCGGAAAGTGGTGGACAAGTTAGTGACCAAGGTTTGTTGCGCGGAGCTAATATGACTGCTAAAGTTCAAGGCTTGTTCAAAGCTCCAATGGGACAACATGTGCATATGGTCGTGGTAGAAGCTGGTGAGCTGCGTGTGGGTGATGTCGTTAAAGCAGAAGTGGATGCGTCCAAACGTGGAGATATTATCAAAAACCATACCGCAACCCACCTGTTGCACAAAGCACTCAAGGATGTACTGGGAACTCACGTTAATCAAGCAGGATCATTGGTTGAACCACAACGTCTGCGTTTCGACTTCTCTCACTTCGGCAGCATTACACCGGAAGAATTGACGGAGATCGAGCGTCAGGTTAACGAACAGATCTGGAATCGCTTGAACGTGAACATTGAATTGAAGGCGATCGATGAAGCCAAGGAAATGGGCGCAATGGCGCTATTTGGTGAAAAATACGGAGATATCGTGCGTGTAGTTCAAGTAGGAGACTACAGTTTGGAACTTTGCGGCGGTTGCCACGTAAATAATACATCGGAGATTGGAATTTTCAAATTAGTAAGCGAAAGCGGAATTGGTTCCGGTGTGCGCCGTATCGAAGCTGTTACGGGTCGTGGTGCATATCTCTATGTTGAGAGTCAGCTAGAACTGTTGAAACAATCGGCTACTTTGCTCAAAGCAAATGTTGCTGATGTACCTAAACGGATTGAAGGCTTGAATCAACAATTGAAAGAAGCAGCAAGAGAAGCAGAATCTCTTCAAAGCAAGCTCAGTGCTATGGAAGCAGGTCAACTCACTGACCAAGTCGTACAAGCTGGTAACACACAAGTATTAGCAGCTCGTGTAGATGCTCCGAACATGGATGCACTGCGGACCGTAGCGGATGAACTGAAAGCGAAACTGCCTAATGCAGTCCTCGTACTAGGTGCTCCCGCAGATGGTAAAGTAAACTTTGTTGTCGCTGTACCTGCAGAGCAAGTGAAGCAAGGTCTTCATGCAGGTAAAATTGTTAAGGAAGTTGCAGCTGTGTGCGGTGGCGGTGGCGGTGGACGTCCAGACATGGCACAAGCTGGTGGTAAGGACGCATCCAAGCTGGATGAAGCACTGAAATTGGCTGTATCACTTGTAAGCGAGCAGGCGGTTTAATTCAATCGATATGCGTTGAATCAAACATTTACAGAGGATGAAGCGAATATAATTTCTGCTTTCAGCTACGAAATGACAGGAACAACATGCTGTAAATCGTAACAGTCAAGCAAAAAACACAATTCGCTTCTCCTTTGTTTACTCGTGACAGTCAGAATATGTTATTATATAAGCAGAAATCAATTCGGCAGGACATGGTCCCCATGTTCATGCAGGAGCGAGGTGTCATCAATGGACTCCATGGATAAGACGGTTAAATTTAATGTGAAAGGTGACGAGCAGGAGGCATCCTCCCAAGAGATTCTTCTCACGGTATATGATGCATTGGTCGATAAGGAGTATAATCCAATCAACCAGATTGTAGGGTATCTGATCTCTGGCGACCCCGCATACATCCCTCGTCACAACAATGCACGCAGCCTGGTTCGGAAAAAAGAGCGCGACGAGCTCATTGAAGAGCTTGTACGTTCTTATCTGGCCAATCACCGGTAATGTACACCGCTTCCGCTGTGATGCAGCCCATGCAGGGCAGCGGGAAATGAACCGACAGTAGTCAGCCTGAAGCTTGAGAGAGAGGATGAGTAGTCCTCCTAAGCAGGCTTGAGGATGGGAGAGCATGATGAAAATATTAGGTTTGGATTATGGGGACCGAAGAATCGGAGTTGCTGTCAGTGACGCCTTCGGTTGGACTGCCCAGGGATTGGAAGTGCTTGAACGCCGCCGGGATGAAGGTGAGTTCGGTCGAATTGCCGAGCTTGTGCGCGAGCACGAGATTAGCGAGATCGTTGTAGGGCTCCCCAAAAACATGAACGGCACCGTAGGTCCGCGGGGTGAAATCTGTATTGATTTTGCCGAACGCCTGCGGGGCGAACTGAATTTACCTGTTCACCTTTGGGATGAACGGCTGACAACCATGGCAGCGGAAAGAACGCTGATTGAAGCGGATGTCAGTCGGAAAAAACGCAAGCAGGTTGTGGACAAAATGGCCGCAAGCTTGATTTTGCAAAACTATTTAGATGCCAACAGTAAAAGGTGAGGGGGATCAACAATGGCTGAAGATCAACTGGGTATGGAAGAAGAATCGGAGATTATTTACATTGCGGATGACGAGGGCAATGAAGAAGAATTCGAAGTCATCATGAAGTTTGAAGTAGATGGTTCGGAGGCCAAGTACATGATGGTTGCTCCGGTTGAGCCTGAGGATGGAGAGACGGATGTATATGCATTCCGTTACGAAGAAGAGGGCGACGACATTAAACTTTTCGTCATCCAAGATGATGCCGAATGGGATATCGTTGAGGAGACGTTTAATACATTCTTAGCAGAAGATGAAGAGGAAGCGAACTAAATGACTGAATACAGCCGCAAAGACCTAAAATGGACAGATTCACTGCGTTTGGCTTTTGGTGCTCATGTTGAGCTCGAGGAAGAGAACGGGAAATCACATCCCTACGACTTGCTGGCTGAATTCGAGGTGCATGGTCAGCAATACGCCGTACTTCGAAGCTCATTGCGTCCTTATGACGAAGTTGAACTTCTGAGAGTATTGCCAGGTAGTGAAGACCAGATCATGCCGGAGTTAGTAACGATTGACGATGATGAAGAGTGGGAGAACATCTCGGAATTATACGATGAATGTACACTTCCCATTGATGAAGATTAATCAGCTTCAAATTGAAGAAACCGGAAGGGCGGAGAAGTCCGCTCTTTTTGGTTGTGTAAAGGAGTTGTTTCTTTTTTGAAAGGGAAAGGTTGGTTAATTCTTCTGCTTGTCATTGTTGTAGCTGCTGGTGGGGCTGGTGCATATGCCTGGAACATGATGCGTCCACTCGAAGCTTCAACAGAGCCGATCGTTTTTGAGATCAAAAGCGGAACAGGAACATCAAAAATTGCAGAACAACTACAGCAAGAAGGTCTTATTCGAAGTGGTTTAGCTTTTAAAGGTTATTTGAAATGGAAGAAGCAAGGATCGAATTTTATGGCAGGTACCTATTCAATGAATCCTGGTGTGTCATATGAGGAGATCGTGAACAAGCTGAATAATGGTGAGGTTGTACCCGAGGAAATGGTGAAGTTTACGATTCCGGAAGGTTATACTGTGCTGCAAATGGCGGATAAATTATCGGAAGAAGGCATTGTGGATCGCGAAGAATTTATCAAGCTCGCCAATGACCCTTCTGCCTTTGATGTAGATATTATTAAAGATGTTCCAGTGGATGAAGAGTTGCGGTACGTACTGGAAGGATATCTGTTCCCTGAAACCTATGAACTCAAAAAGGACAGTTCCACTCATGATGTCATGCAGCGCATGCTGGAGGAGTTCCAAACTAGAGTGAATTCGATTCCGGATCTGGAGAAAGAACTGCAAGAGAAAAACTTGTCGTTGCATGAGTTGCTGACCATCGCGTCGTTGGTGGAGAGAGAAGTTGTAGTTGATGCAGAACGTCCTCTAGTTGCGGGCGTGATCTATAATCGGATTCATCAGGATATGAAGCTGGAGATTGATGCTACGGTGCAATATTTATTGGACAAGCCGAAGGCTAGATTGCTCTTCAAGGATCTAAAAGTAGAGAGTCCCTACAATACGTATCTGAACAAAGGTTTACCACCAGGTCCGATTGCAAGTCCAAGTCTTCCGTCCATTCAGGCGGCTCTTCAACCAGAAGCTTCAGAATACCTGTTTTATGTAACCAAAAAGGACGGTTCGTCTGGGCATTTGTTTGCCAAAACGTATAAGGAACATCAGCAAAATATAGCCAAGAGCAAGGCTGCGCAATAAGCGGAGGGGATGTATATGAGTAAGAAACATGAACTGCTGGTTACAGCAGCGAATGTAAATGAAGCAGAGGTGCTGTTACAGGCAGGTGCGGATGCCCTGTTAATCGGGGATGACCGATTCGGTATGCGACTTCCTGGTAGCTTCACTATAGAAGAGACAGCAGAGGTCGTAGAACTTGCGACGAAACATCAGGCACGTGTCTATGTATCTATGACGAACTTGATGTCCAACGATCTACTGAAGGAATTACCTGAGTATGTTCAAGCACTGGGCAAAATCGGCGTACACGGGGTGGAGTTCAATGATCCGTCGGTGCTTGGAGCTATTCGAGAATATGCTTCGCACATTCAGCTGCATTGGAATGCAGAGATGACTTCAACCAACTATGCCACTGCCAACTACTGGGGGACAAAAGGCGCCAGTCGTGTCGTGTTGGCTCGCGAGCTGAACATGGACGAACTGACGGAGATGGTTCCTTTTCTGAAAGTAGAGGCTCAGGTACAGGTACACGGGATGACTAATATTTATCATTCCAAGCGTAGCCTTGTACAGAGTTATATGTCACATCAGGGTCGTCTTGTGGAGGGGAATCTCGGCAAAGAGCGTGGTTTGTTCTTGATTGAAGCTGAGCGACGGGATGAGAAATTCCCCATCTATGAAGATGTGAACGGAACACATATTATGAGTTCAGAGGATATTTGCATTTTGGAGGATCTACATCTGTTAATGGAGGCAGGCGTGCACAGCTTGAAGATTGAAGGCATTTTGAAGCCGCTAGCCTACAATGTAGCTGTAGTTAAAGCCTACCGAAAAGCAATTGATCATTATATCTCAGATGCTGATGCATATGCCTTCTCCGAAGAGTGGTTAGATGAAGTTCGTGAATTGCAAGATCCTGAACGGGAATTGTCATTTGGATTTTTCTACAAAGAACAAGTGTATTAATAGAAGAGGTGAAGAAAATGGAAACAGTGGCGGTACAGCGGAAGTTCTCCGGCAAACGTAACCGTCTGGATAAACCGGAGCTACTTGCTCCGGCTGGGAATCTGGAAAAACTGAAGTTTGCAATCCATTACGGCGCAGATGCCGTGTATATTGGTGGACAGGCCTACGGCTTGCGTTCGAATGCTGACAATTTTAGCTTTGAGGAAATGCGCGAAGGTGTGGAGTTTGCCAAGAAATACGGCGCGAAAGTGTTTGTGGCAACGAACATCTATGCACACAATGAAGATGTCGAGGGGATTGAAGCGTATCTTCAGAATTTGTATAATGCCGGCATTTCAGCGGTAATCGTTGCAGATCCAGCTATTATTGATGTGGCGCTGCGTGCGGTTCCTGGACTTGAGGTTCACTTGAGTACCCAACAATCAACGCTTAACTGGCAAGCCGTGAAGTTCTGGAAGGATGAAGGGCTGCCACGTGTCGTTCTAGGCCGTGAGACAAGCTTTGAGGAGATCGAAGAGATCAAGGCTCATGTTGATATCGAGATCGAAGCTTTCATCCATGGTGCAATGTGTTCTTCGTACTCTGGGCGTTGCGTATTATCCAATCACTTTACGGACCGGGACTCCAATCGCGGGGGCTGTTGCCAATCCTGCCGCTGGAAATATGATCTATTTGAGGACGCACGAGAAGAAGGTGTATGGGTCAGCGAAGAAGAGATGCAGATGCAAGCTCCTGCTCCATTTAACCTGGGCGAGAATCAGATTCCACTGTTCGAAAAACAGGATAATGCCTTCTCCATGGGTTCCAAAGATCTATGCATGATCGGACATCTCCCTGAATTGATCGACGTCGGTGTGGATAGCTTCAAAATCGAAGGTCGTATGAAATCGATTCACTATGTAGCTACTGTGGTTAACGTATATCGTCAAGCGATTGATGCTTATATGGCTGATCCAGAAAATTATGTGTTGAAACCGGAATGGGTTGAAGAGATGAATAAAGCTGCAAACCGTCCACTAAACACAGGTTTCTTCTATGACACACCAGATCATGAGGATCATATCTATGAGCCAGAAGAAAAAGCAGTTCCTTACGACTTCGCAGGACTCGTTATGGATTATGATGCTGCGACTGGCATGGCGACAATTCAACAGCGCAATCACTTCAAGCCGGGCGATCAGATCGAATTTTTCGGCCCAGGTGGCACATTCTTCAAACAAGTTGTCGGAGAATTGCAGGATGAGGAAGGCAATGTCCTAGATGCTGCAAGACATCCACTGCAACGTGTGAAAATGAAAGTAAATCAACCTATTTCTTATTTCGATATGATGAGAAAAAAGAAATAGTCTTGCAGACCTATAATATAACAAAATAGTATTATGAAATAACAATATTATGTTATCAATTACTAAAAATGACCTCCGTATATCGGTTGATGGGGGTCTTTTTTGTATAGAAAATTAGGAAAAAAGTTGTAAAAAATTTTTGGTTTAGTAAAGGGGAAATAGGAAACCTGTCGAATAATACATGTTTATAGGGGAAAGTAAGAAAAATCCAACAAGTAGGAACTGGCAGGTGAATGGAAATGGTTCAAAAGAAGCAGAGAGAAAATGGGGAAAAGAAGGAAAAGCCGGTGAAGGAAAATAAAGTGTTAAACGTATTGAAGGAAAAGATTACGAAAAAGGGAAAAGCTGTACATAGCAAAGCTGATGGGGCATCAAATAAAAAACCCTTTAAAGTAAAATGGAGCAAGCCAGATTTGAAAAACGTGAAGTGGAAGAACCTAGGGGGTTCAACGTTATCTCAAATTAAGAAAGCGAATCCAATTAAGTCGGTTGGCGTCAAATTGTTCTTTATCTTTTTTGCCGCAATTATGATTTTTGTCGTTAGCTTGGGGCTATTATCTTATAATAAAGCCAAAAACACGATTGAACAAAATGCCTCTCTATCTAATCAAGAGACGATTGAACAAACGAAGCAAAAGCTGGATATTATTTTAGAACGTTTTGTGGATACCTCCACACAGATTTTCTTCGATCCAGAGATGCAATCGTTACTGCAGAAAATGTCTGACAAAAATTTGTCCGCGTATGACTTGTTTGTGAATTCTAGTTCCATCAACAAGCAGTTGTCCAACATCGCATTTACAAACAAATCCATGGAAGCGATTTATTTGGTTCCTACGGATGAAACGAAATCAACGATGGGTACAGGCAATAGTAGTTCCTCCATGGGAAGCATTCGTACTGAGCCTTGGTATGCTGAGCTTACCCAAGCTGGTGGATATCGCTGGTTGCCAACGCAGAATGAAGAAGATGGATCAATGCCAACTTTCCGCATTGCTCGCTCAATGAAGAACTTACAAGGTTCTAATCAATCGTATGTATTAATTATTGAACTGAAATTAGAAGTGCTGGAAGAACAGTTGAAATCACTTGATCTGGGACCGGGCTCAGTGCTGCAGTTGATTGCACCAGACAATAAAGTGGTCGCTTCAACCATTCCAGATCGTACAGGAAAAGATACCGAACTTACATTTTTCAAAGACCTTACTGAGAAGACAGGAAGCCTTAATACAGAATACACAGTGGATGATAAGAACACGGAGATGTTAGCTGTGTATAGCACGATGGAAGCATCCAATTGGAAGTTAATCGGGTTGTTGCCAACGTCCGTATTGGTTAAGGATGCCAAAGGTATTCTTACGCTCACATTGTGGATGGCACTACTTGATGCCGCAATTGCTGTCTTGATCGGTATTTGGATGGTTCGTATGTTTGCTCGTCCATTGGGTAAATTGAAAGATCTGATGCAACAAGGAGCCAAAGGTGATCTTAAAGTTCGTACACCATATACGTCTAAGGATGAGATTGGTCAATTGTCGGCTGCATTTAATGAGATGATGGAGCAGATCACCAAGCTGGTTGAGCAAACGAATCGTTCTGCCCAAGAAGTGCTGGATACAGCGTCAGAGCTCAGCAATGCTTCTAAGAAAACAGCTGTTTCCGCTTCTGAGATCGCTGTGGCTACAGAAGAGATTGCAGGAGGTGCGAGCAGTCTTGCAAACGAGGCTGAGCGTGGTAATGATCTCACGGATAACATCTCTCGTCAGATGGAAAGTGTAGTCGCTGCCAATGAGGAAATGGGACAATCCGCACGTCATGTTGAGAAGTCCAGTGAAACGGGTATTCAGCATTTGAACCAATTGATGACCAAAACCCAGAAGACCGAAGAAATGATCGGTGCACTGGTGAACAAAGTGGATTCCCTTAAAGAGAGCACGTCCTCTGTTCTGAAGGTGCTTGATGTGATGCAAAATATTACGAAGCAAACGAACATATTGTCCCTCAATGCTACGATTGAAGCGGCACGGGCGGGTACAGCGGGTCGTGGATTTATGGTTGTTGCTAATGAGGTTCGGCAA
The DNA here is from genome assembly GCF_003268635.1 of Paenibacillus sp. DCT19. Lineage (NCBI taxonomy): Bacteria > Bacillati > Bacillota > Bacilli > Caryophanales > Paenibacillaceae > Paenibacillus > Paenibacillus sp. DCT19. Next base: position 5,072,309 of record NZ_CP029639.1, on the reverse strand, counting down.
TTGGCTGAACAATCCAGAAAGTCGATTGACATGGTTGGTGAAATTACAGACAACATCATGACCGAGATGAACGAAACCGTTGAAGCCCTATCGGACGCGTATCCACTCTTCAAAGAACAAATGGATTCCGTGAAGGATACCAACGTCATCTTTGCTTCAGTTCAGCAACAAATGGGTGCATTTGTAGAACGACTGGATATGGCAACAAACTCGATTGGAGATTTGAACAAATCACAGGTTACGCTATCGGAAGCGATGAGTAACGTTAGCGCTGTAGCTGAAGAGTCATCAGCTACGTCACAAGAGGTTGCTTCGCTCAGTAGTGAACAGCAAAATATTAGTAATCAGTTGGTTAACCTGTCTGATAAGCTGCAGAACGTATCCAACGAATTGAAAGACACCTTGTCACGATTCACCGTGTAATCTTATCTATATCAGATGTAGCATGTGGAAAGTGGCAATACACCATCTGTAATAGAATAATTGTATTATTAATGAGAAGGCCTGTTCCGATGATGGAACAGGCTTTTTGTTATTTATTGGATAAATGCATATCCTTTGCGCATACTATGCCAAAACGTAAAAGGGTGAACACGATGAATGTACACTTGAAACGCAGAATTTTTGTAGCTTGTATGCTTTTGACAGGTGTACTTGCTGTTCTTCTGCTCCGTCTAGCTTGGATTCAGATTATCCAAGTGAACCAGGTGGTTCCGGGCACCACTCGTTCTCTGCGGGAGATGTCTGTATTACAACGAGAACGGGGTGTGATGCTTGATTCGGGTCGGGGGCAATTTACAGATTATAAAGGGAAGCCACTAACGGGAACATTGCAATGGGTGCTTGTTCTTTTTCCACATCAACATGCCACCAGTTCAGGAACCACTCGACATGCAGAATCACAGTTGAACCAGCTAGCTGCTATTTTACATACGGATGTCATGAAGTTACAACAAGAATGGGAACAAGACCACACACCTCGGTTATGGACGGCAGGCAATCAGCAGCCTGTTGTATTAAGTGATTCGCAAGTAACCCAGATTCGTCAATTGCAGGATGTGGGGGCATATGTTTATCCGATGATGAGCCGATATAATCAGAGATATACGGGGATGCAGTGGCTTGGGTATTTAGCTGAGCAGCCTGATCGTTTAATATCACCAACAGCACATATCAATGAAGTGAAGCAACCATTTGCCATGAAGTCGGGAGCAGCAGGGCTAGAAAGGACGCTAGAGCCCTTGATGATGGGAATTGGACCCACATTGCTAACACGCATGGTTACAGGCGCTGGTGAGGTCATTCCCGAGATGCAGCCACGTGTTATCGCTCCAACTAATAGCCATTACCCATTACGAGTAGAGACGACGGTTGATGCAGATATCCAACAGGACTTGGAGGCCATTGCGAAGCGGTCGGGTATCCAGGAAGGAGCTGTCGTTGTACTGGATGCCGCTACAGCCGATGTGCGAGCGATGATTTCTATGCCCATGTATACGCCGCTACATGTGGAACCGACACAATCATTGTGGGCCAATCGCGCGATTCAAGGAGCCGTTCCTGGGTCTATTTTCAAAATCGTTACAGCCGCTGCGGCACTTGAAACCCATGTCGTGTCTTCACGGGAAACCTTTCATTGTAACGGGGAATGGGGGAAATACGGACTGTCTTGCTGGAAAGAGCATGGACATGGAACATTACACCTAGAAGAAGGTTTTGCTCAATCCTGTAACATCGTCTTCGCCGAGACGGCTCGCCGATTAAGCATGGAACAGTTGGAACGTACTGCTGATGCATTAGGGCTTGCGCGTACGATTGGTTGGGAGGGCAAGCATGTTGGAGGAATGCCAATTCTGCGACACTTTGATCATGAAGATGCAGGGCGGGTTCGCACTACAGCAGTTTCCTCGCAAGATGAAGGGGCTAAAGTGCAGACTTCGATTGGGCAGCGAGACACCTTGGTCACACCTCTTCAAGCAGCCAATCTAATCGTTACGCTCTTGCACGAAGGTAAGGTGAGTGCACCAAGGTTAGTCCAACGTATACGCTATGCGGATGGTGATACGATGCTGGAAATGCCTTTACATGATTCGCCATCTCATACAGGTCAGATCTCACCAGCCACCGCACATCAGTTATTGAAGTGGATGAGAGGAGTCGTGACAAATGGAACGGGAAAAACCCTGCAGCAAGCCAAGTGGCATGTTGCAGGGAAGTCTGGAACGGCTCAAGTTGAGCTGCGAGGTCATAAGCTGAACCATCAATGGTTTATCGGTTACGGACCAGTCGAAAATCCACAATATGCAGTCGCTGTGCTGGTTCAGCATGTCGCACCGGGAAGCTCTCACCAAGCCACCGCATTGTTTCGCAACATTATGGATTACTTGGCGGAGGTATCGCCATCGTCAGCAGGTTGAGACGCCTGTGCAGAAGCGTTGCTATGACGTTCAACGTCTCCTGTAGATTGACTTGCTGCTCCAGCAGCTGGTGTATCCATGACGAGTGGAGAGGAGTCAAATTCATCTTTTGGCAAGTGAATCCATTGTTGTAGATATCCTTGTTGCAGCAGTTCTTTCAGCAAGATTAACAACACTGGAGACAGTACCACGCCTGCAAGTCCGAAGATCGAGAGCGAGATAAGCATAAATGATAGCATCAAGTAAGCGGAAGAGACCCCGATGGAATTACCTGATATTTTGGGCTCCAGCAACTGGCGTGTCAGCATCGTAACTGCGAGTAGGACAACAAGACCGATGGCTAATGTACTGTTGCCGACAATAAACAGATAGACGATCCAAGGAATGAATACAACCGGCACACCGAGCAGTGGAACTAGGTCAAAGACTGCACAGATTGCAGCAATCGTAAAGGCGTTGCTTGTTCCTAAGATCAATAGACCAGCATAGATCAATACAAAGGTGATTAACATCATGATCATCTGCGCCTTTAAATAGGAACGAATGGTTTTGAACACATGATTGCGCATGAATTCAATCGCCAGCTTTAGTGTTTTTGGTGTTTTGGCACGGGCAAATTTACGCCAAGATTCAATCTCAATACTCAGGAAAAAGGCCAGAATAATGGCAATCCCGAAGTTCGTTATAAACGAAGAAAAGGAGCTTAGGAATCCGATCAGATACTGAGCACCACTCGTTACCCATGTCGAGATAAATCCAGTCAGCGTAGCAAAATACTCGTTTACTTTGTCCATGACGGTTACAGGCAATGCATCGGATTTATCCTGTGCGAAATGAACAAGGTTCGTAAATTGCTGTTGAACCATTTCAATATAGTACGGAAAATTGTCTTGCAGGTTGGAAATCTGGGAGATAATGATTAGCCCCAATCCAAAAAATACAGCCACAATGACCCCGAGAAATAACAAAACCGAAACAGCAGCCCCGAGTGTCTTCGGTAATCCTCTTCGATGTAGAAAACGAGCCAGTGGTTCAATCATCCAATACACAATAAAGGAAAGAAAAACGGGGGCAGCAATTTGATACAAACGGCTGAAACCGTACATGATAAAATAAACGGTCAACACGAGTAACGCAATGTCGAAAACGGTGCGTCCATATTTTTTGTATAACGGTAACATAGGCTCTACTCCTTCGTATGTATAAGGTGAAAGGTAAAAATAGGAATGCATTCATTGTACACGATCATGCTCTTTTTGGGAAAATAGGATTCAAGATAAGTCTGAATTGTGATAAAATGATAGGTGGTTTCTTTTCCATAGCACACAACGTGGTGGCCATAATTCAGCGAGAGAGACGGGGAATTGAAGCATGACGAGTTTACTTTACAGCCTATTTTTATGGGCATTGTATATTTCATCGTTTTACGCCTTTATTCCAAGTTTGATTAGTAGACTTTTTGGTTTGCGGGTATTCAGGCGAGGAAAAAGCGAGACCGATTTCGCTCTAACATTCGACGACGGGCCGGATCCGGTGTATACACCAAGGCTGCTGCAGCTGCTCAAGCAATACAATGCCAAAGCGACATTCTTCGTTGTTGGGGAGCATGCAGACCATCATCGGGATTTAATTCAGCGAATGCATGAGGAAGGGCATCTAATCGGAATTCATAATTATATTCATAAGACGAACTGGTTAATGAGACCTCAAACTGTGCGTAAGCAGATTCAGCAGACAGGGCAGATTATTCATGAAGTGACCGGGGTAAAAACCTGTTATTACCGACCGCCATGGGGCATTATGAATCTGTTTGATTTTTTCAGCAAAAAAGATCGGAAGATCATATTGTGGTCATCCATGTTTGAAGATTGGAAAAGCCATGTAGGGGTGCAGAAACTTACTAAACGAATGCTGAAGGAACTAAGAGGTGGCGAGGTTATGCTATTGCATGACCGTGGTACAACGCTGGGAGCTGACGCACAAGCGCCAGAACATATGCTTGAGGCTTTGGAGACTGTGCTCCAAGAGGCCAATAGGCGGGGGCTGCACAGTGTGCGTGTGGATACCTTGATGTTGCAAGGAGGTGTATCAATGAGTGAATCTCAAAAGAGCAGTCATTCTCAAGTTCAGTTATCCTTCTGGAAGAGAGGCATTGTCGCGTTATGGCTACTCTGGGAGAACATATTTCACTGGATGTATCATCTGAGGACAGCTTCGCCGGAAGACCCGATGTTACATTACCGCGCACGTGTGTACCACGGTGCCATGGTTGAAATGAACGATGGACATGTGATGCAGAACGGGGATCAGGTTATTGAACTTCATTTTGATAATAAAAAATTATTCGAACTTGGCATGACCTCCCGTTCCAGTATGCACTTAGCCATTCGCATGATTCGTGCAATAGAGCAGCAGTTGCCTGATTTGGCTCGACAGATCGCTTCCGATCCGAAGCTTAGCTCAGCTAAAGCATTGTATGGCGTGAGCATGATTAATCGTGGACCGGAGAAGTTTGGCTTTACTGTTCGGGATTTGCCCCCTGGGCCGTTTAGCGCTGCTTCTAAGATCTATTTGAAATTACTGCTCAGTGTGATTCATCCTGCAGGAACTAAACGTCTGAAACAGCGTTCCGAACAGCTCGTACCCAAAGTGATTTCCATGCCGATGGGACATCTATTGCAGCACTATGGAACGAGAAGCGTCGCTACAGCGACGGTTGAGCAGGTTCACGCTACTTTGAAGGAGCCTCAACAAGAGTTGTTGTCAGGAGCTGAATTGAAAAACGTTCCACCAATGCGGTAAGGCCGCATGTATAACTACAGATACAAGTGTCATATTTACTTTGTTCTATACTTCTAATGTGTAAAAGAAAAAGGGAGGTTACTTACCGTATTGGTAAGCAACCTCCCTTTTGTTATGGTTTCTAATAAATGTTATGGAACCATTTAAATTAGATTTTCAACACGCCACCGTTACTTGCGTTCGTTACGAGTTTGGAGTAACGAGCCAGTAATCCGGTTTTCACTTTTGGCTCAAAGCCTTTCCAACCTGCACGACGACGTTCGAACTCCTCGTCACTGATGTGCAACTCGATGATCCGGTTGTTCAGGTCAAGCTCAATGATATCTCCTTCTTCAACAAAGGCGATTGGACCGCCTTCAGCCGCTTCTGGGGAGATATGTCCGATACTGATTCCGCGGGATGCGCCAGAGAAGCGTCCATCAGTGATCAGACCGACTTTAGCACCGAGACCCATACCAACGATCTGGGAAGTTGGAGCAAGCATCTCAGGCATACCTGGTCCGCCTTTTGGTCCTTCATAACGGATAACTACAACATGTCCTTCTTTAACTTTGCCATTCGCAATGCCTGCCAGAGCTTCATCTTGAGAGTCGAAGCAGATTGCTGGACCTTTGTGATATCCGCCAACCGAAGCATCTACTGCGCCAACTTTGATAATAGCTCCTTGAGGTGCAAGGTTACCGAACAATACAGCCAGTCCACCTTTTTCAGAGTGCGGATTATCTATTGTGTGGATACAGTTGGTATCTTGAATTTCTTGACCTTCAACGTTCTCACGGATCGTTTTACCTGTTACAGTAATACAATCTGCGTGGATCGCGCCTGGTTTCTTCAGCAATTCGTTCAGAACTGCACTTACGCCGCCTGCATTGTGAACATCTTCGATGTGCAGATCAGAAGCTGGAGCAAGCTTAGCCAGATGTGGTACGCGGTTAGCTACTTCATTGATGCGCTCGATTGGGTAATCGATGCCTGCTTCATGAGCCAGTGCCAACGTATGCAGTACAGTATTAGTAGAACCACCCATAGCCATATCCAGAGCGAACGCGTTATCAATTGCTTCAACTGTAACGATATCGCGTGGTTTCAGGTCGAGCTTGATGAGTTCCATCAATTGTTTAGCAGATTGTTTAACAAACTCACGACGCTCAGGAGCAACAGCCAGAATAGTTCCGTTACCTGGCATAGCCAGTCCCATTGCTTCCGCCAGACAGTTCATGGAGTTAGCTGTGAACATACCGGAGCATGAGCCACAAGTTGGACAGCCGAACTGTTCAAGCTCAAGCAAGCTCTTGTCATCAATTTTACCTGCTTGGTAAGCACCCACACCTTCAAATACGGAAGTCAGGGAGAGAGCTTTACCGTTGCTATCACGACCCGCTTTCATCGGTCCACCACTTACAAACACGGTAGGGATATTACAACGAAGTGCACCCATCATCATACCTGGTGTGATTTTGTCACAGTTCGGGATACATACCATACCGTCGAACCAGTGAGCGGATACTACCGTCTCAACGGAATCGGCAATGATATCACGGCTTGGAAGGGAGTAACGCATACCAATGTGTCCCATTGCAATCCCATCGTCAACACCGATAGTGTTGAACTCGAATGGAACGCCGCCAGCTTCACGGATTGCATCTTTTACAATTTTACCAAACTCCTGCAGATGCACATGGCCAGGAACGATATCAATGTAAGAGTTACATACGGCAATAAACGGCTTGCCAAAATCTTCTTCTTTTACGCCTGCGGCACGCAACAAACTGCGGTGCGGTGCACGGTCAAAACCTTTTTTGATCATATCGGAACGCATCTTATTGGCTGACATGGTGTATTTCCCCCAAATTATATAATGTATTCGAGCAACATGAATGGAAATAAAATGGCAGTGGCTCTGTCGTTAAATTTCATCCGTACTCTAAAAAAATAGACCGACAATTGCCGGTTCGAGCTTCCCGTAGTTTGTGAAATTCTTTGCTGCTTTAAACCCGTGAACAACCCGGTTTTTTTATAGAGTCTATCACAATCGTCGTCATATTTCTACAATCAATAGAAAGAAGCCGTCTTCCAAATCCATGGAGTTCGACTTCTAAGTTAGAAACACAGCTATTCCTATATATTTCGGATCAACATGTCCAAGATCAATTAGTTGCTTCCACCTTTGCGTCCAATTTCTCGATAGAATTCCTTATCATGCGTCTCGGAAGTGGCGATTCCGCCCTTGCGTCCAATCTCTTTATAAAAGTCTGTATCATGGGCATCGGAGGTCGCTTCACCGCCTTTTTTACCAATGGTTTGGTAGAAGCTACGATCATATTTTTTTGAGGTGGCTTTGCCCCCCAATCGCCCTGCTTCCTCGCGAGTCATTTTGTGTTCAGACATTTGTGGACGTGCCATTACAAATCACTCCTTAGTTGATAAGTTGTTTTTTGTAGCGCGTATGCCTATTTACCACGGTCTTTGCAGGCTGAAACAAAATGATTCGGACACATTATAATCATGCAGAGCGTTTGGAAACCTCCTGACGATGGAAGGTGAAACGCGAAAGATTGGGTTCAATAAGCGGTCTGAATGTGTGGCGAACCGCCGGATGTGCAAGCATAACAGCGAACAGGACTGCGATCACAATGATGACCGGAATATATAAACTACTTTCCATATAATTATATACGCCAGACCAGATCACGAAACGAACGAGAAATCCGTGCAAGAGGAACACATACAGGGTGCGGCGTCCCATTTCTGTTATTCTGGAAGTGAGTGTAGGAACCCAAGCTAGAAATAATGCAGCTGACCCAAACTGTACACCGTACACGCCCAGACGGTAGATGCCTGCATACCATTCGGAATGACCTAGTTCAGCATAAGTCATACTTCCCAGCAGCCAGCCAGGTGAGAGCGGAATTCCCCCTATACCAATCAAAATGAGTACACCCACGGAGAATAGTGCAGCTACATAACGACTCCAGTTTGATTTTATATGGGAGCGAATGGCTGTTCCGTAGTCATAACCGATGATAAAGAACGGAAGGAATACAAATGTGCGACAGAAGCTGAGCCAGAAACCGTCTACAGGTAAATATCCAGCGATGATTCCAAGAATAATGGAGCCAATCAACCGATAGATCGGTTTCCAAGATAATGTGACACGAAGCAAGAGCCTCCAGCAGAAATGACTGGCTAGGAACCATAATAACAAGTAAGGTGCAAAAAAAGATAAGCGCATATGTGGTGTGTGGAACACGGTGAAATCCATCAATGCGTACAAGGATTGAAATAGTACATATTGGATAGCGATGTGCTGAAGCACACGTTTACCCGATTCTCCTTGAAGAGAGTGTCTAGCAAAATACCCAGTTACCCAGACGAATAATGGCATATGAAACGTATATATCCACAGGAACAATGTCTCTGCTCCAGCAAAACGTGCAATAATTGGTTCGAGTGCGTTACCTACAAGAACACAGACGATGAGCATGAATCTTAAATTGTAAAAAAACGAATCTGGATCATCGATACGTGTTGTCCGAATGTTCATGATGTAGCCTCCTGTTACCCCTTTGTATGCGAAAAGTGCTTCTGCAATAAGGGTAATATGAAAGTGGTTCATCTATTGTGATATTTTTCACAATAGAAAGCGTTATCCTTTCACCAAGCTGTGACAACAAAATGAACGCTTTGGGATTGACAACGCTTGCATACGGGATGACAATGGTACAAGAAGATGAGAAACTGTAAATATAAGGAGGGATGAAATATGTCAACGAAAACGAGCCAAAGCCCTGATATTATCACGTTTGGTGAGAGTATGGGGCTTCTGACAGCCAAGGATACTCGTGGATTGGAATACGCAGCTTCATTAGATAAATCATTTGGTGGCGCAGAGAGCAATCTGGCGATTGGTGTCGCACGTCTTGGCCATTCAAGCGGCTGGTTTGGACGTCTTGGTAAAGATGCATTGGGTAGCATGATCCTGAAGGCGATTCGGGGTGAAGGTGTAGATGTATCTAGAGTAAGTCTGAGTGATACGGAACCTACGGGTCTAATGATTCGTGAGAACGCTTCCGGGAAAGCATCGGTTCATTATTATAGGAAGTTATCTGCTGCTAGCGCGATGACACCACAGGATCTGGATCAGGACTATATTGCAGGTGCAAAAATATTGCATGTTACTGGCATTACAGCAGCGATCAGTCCAGAAGGTCTTGCTACCGTTGAAGCTGCTATACATATCGCCAAACAGGCTGGTGTGAAGGTAAGTTTTGACCCGAATCTGCGCTTGAAGCTCTGGTCGATCGAAGAAGCGCGTCCTGTCATCCTTCGGCTGGCTGAACAGGCAGACTATTTCTTGCCTGGTCTGGATGAGATGAAGCTGTTATACAACGAAGAAGATGATCAAAAGGTGCTTGATCGCTTATCTGCTCTGGATGCGGTCTGCATTGTAAAAGGCGGTCCTGATTTGACCTATGTATTAGTGAATGGTACCCTAACGGAAGTTCCGTACTTCAAAGCGGATCATGTGCTGGATACGGTCGGAGCGGGTGATGGTTTCTGTGCAGGATTCCTGTCAGGCATCATCAAAGGTTATTCCCCTCAAGAGGCTACTCGACTAGGAAACCTGACAGGTTCTATGGTGATACAGGCTGTGGGGGACTGGGAAGCACTCCCGACGTGGGAGCAGGTAGAGGCTAAGCTGAACAACGTAGCTCATGTTGAGCGCTAGTCGCTGCTGATATCATGAATGTCTCATCTTCGTTCTAAATGTAAGGATTGCAATGACGATCACATTGACAAGGGAGAGAATGAAATGAAGAAGCTTCAGCTACTGCAAAAAATAACGGACAACGGCGTCGTTGCCGTCCTGCGTGCGGATTCTGCCGATCAAGTTATCGCGATGGCGGAACAAGCCATTGCTGGTGGGATCAAAGTCATTGAGATCACCATGACAGTTCCCAGTGCCCTCAAAGCGATTGAGAAATTAAGTCGTGTCTATCATTGGAATACACAGGATCCTGAGAAGTTTGCCATTATTGGTGCGGGCACCGTTCTAGAACCCCAAACAGCGCGTGCAGCTATTATGTCAGGTGCTGAATTCGTCGTTGGGCCATCTCTGAATCCAGATACCGTTCAGATCTGCAACTTGTATCGTATCCCTATTTTGCCAGGTGTGATGACGATTGCAGATGTTCAGCGTGCTTTGGAACTTGGCGTTGATATTGTGAAATTATTCCCAGGTAATCTGTATGATCCTTCAATTATCAAAACAATGAAAGGCCCAATGCCGCAGGCGAACTTTATGCCAACAGGTGGGGTTTCTTTGTCTAACTTGGGTGATTGGATCAAGGGTGGTGCGGTAGCGGTAGGAATTGGTTCCGACTTGACGACCGAAGCAGTAAAAACGGGGACTTGAGTCATGTCCGTCGCAAAGCGGAACAATATATGGACGCTTATCGTAAGGCCAAAGCCGAATAGGATGAATATGCGGGGAATGAGAGCCGGGACGTCTGTGGCTCTCATTCTTGCGAGCCGCGGCACCTGCGGAAGCGAAGAAAGGTGAATGAAGTTGAGAAATAGGAATCGGTACAACACAGGGCGCAAGAAAAGGGGCATATGGAAATTCCTGCTCGTTCTTCTGGCGCTCATTGTCATTGGTTTAGGATATGTTGGTTATAAATTGTTAACCCCTTACGGACCACAAGAAGTGGCTCAAAACGCTATGGAAACTGCGGATCAGGTCACGGTGAGTGAGCAAGAGAATTGGATTGATTTTGCTCCTGATAAGCCTGAAGGTGTGAGCGTTATTTTCTATCCGGGTGGATTGGTTAAGCCGGAAAGTTATGCACCGTTCGCCCATCAATTAGCGGAAGCAGGCCATCATACGATTATCGCCAAAATGCCTGTCAATCTGGCGGTACTCAAGCAAGATCTAGCTGATGAGATTCGGAATGCATATCCTGACGAAACATTTGTCATGGGTGGACACTCTCTAGGTGGATCAATGGCTGCGCGTTATGCAGCTGCTCATCCTGATGCACTCAAAGGTATATTTTTCTTGGCATCTTATCCAGATGAAAAAGGTAGCGTAAAATCATTGGATATTCCAGCACTGTCTATTCTGGGAACGAATGATGAGGTTGTGAATTCGGCGAAATATCAAAGTGGGCGGGCTTACTTGCCTGAGGATACCGTGTATTATACCATCGAAGGAGGAAATCACTCCCAATTCGGTGATTATGGTCACCAGAGCGGTGATGGAGAACCTAGAATCAGCGAAGAAGAGCAGTTAACACAGACGGTAAAAACTGTTTTGGATTGGCTGCAGGGCATTCAATAGATAGCCTGTTGCTACAGGGAGGATACCATATGACCTTCAAGCTTCATGTACAAAATTTAGCGTACCCCTGCGAGGGCATTCTCTTTGACAAAGATGGAACTTTGCTGGAGTTTCTGCAATTATGGGGGCCTTGGGCAGAGACCATGTTACGTCAATTGGAAGAAGCACTTACCGTACGGGGGGTCACGTTTACGGTTGATCGTGGTGACGTGTTAGGCACGAAGCATGACGGTGCAGGCAAGATCATCGGATACGATCCTCAGGGGCCATTCGCGATTGCTACAGTAGATGAAAGCAATGGATTATTGGCTGGACAGTTGTATGCTGCTGGCATCCCATGGAACGAATCAATCACGATGATTCGCAAGTTCTCAAGTGTAGCTATGCGAGAGGTGCGTCAAAATAAGCTTGCAGAGCCTATGGCCGGTCTCCTGCCATTTTTGCAGCAATGCAGAGATTCATCCATTCCGATGGCGGTAGTAACCTCTGACAGCACCGCAGCAGCAGAAACACATCTGGATTGGATGGGGATTCGATCCTTTTTTACATCTATCGTTGGCTCTGATCGGGTTACATTAGGCAAGCCAGATCAAGAATCGGTTATGCTGGCTTGTAAGGAATTACATATTCGTCCTGATCGAGCGATTGTGATTGGTGACAGTAACGGGGATATGCAAATGGGACGTAATGCAGGGATATCTTGCGTTATTGGATTCTGCCCACAAAATCAAGCTACTGACCATTTACATGATGCCGATGTCATTATCCGAGCTTATGAGGAGCTAAGCTTGTTTCCTAACGAAAATTGAAGGTTCGGCGGTTCATTTCAGTAGAGGGGGAGAGAGGATGAACGCAACAGAACAATTGACCTCCTGGATTCAGGAGAGTACAAAAATTGTTTTTTTCGGCGGGGCAGGGACTTCAACAGAAAGCGGAATTCCCGACTTTCGTTCTGCCGCAGGCCTGTATCAAACGGAGCAGCATTCCCCTTATCCACCGGAGGAACTGCTGAGTCGTCATTTTTTTGATCAGCACGCGGACATCTTCTATGATTTTTATCGGGGGAAGATGCTCCATCCAGATGCCGAGCCAAATGGCTGCCATCGATTGCTTGCACGCTTGGAGAGTGAAGGGCGTCTACAAGCGGTTATCACGCAAAATATCGACGGTTTACATCAGAAGGCTGGTAGCAAGAATGTGCTTGAATTGCATGGTTCTGTTCATCGTAATGCGTGTATGGATTGTAAACGTTTCTACTCGCTGGATGATATCATTCGTTCTCAAGATATCGTTCCCCGCTGTACCTCCTGCGGAGGGGTAGTCAAGCCGGATGTGGTGCTGTACGAAGAGGAGTTGGATCAGAATACGTTGTATCTCTCAGTGGATGCGATCTCTACAGCGGACTTATTATTGGTGGGTGGGACGTCGCTTACCGTACAGCCTGCAGCTCAGCTTATTACGTACTTTCAAGGCAAGCATACCGTGCTGCTTAACGCTACACCTACCGCGTATGATCGTCAGGCTGATTTACTGATTACAGAGCCCATCGGTGAGGTAATGAATACTGTGGATCAGCTTCTAGGTTAGAAAGCAAATCAAATAACCGCACGCTCCGGTATGGTGCCGGATGAATAGAAGCGGAATCTGGGGAAAGAAGGGATTCAATATGGTCTACGTGGCCAGCGATACACGCTACGAGGTAATGAAATATAATCGAGTGGGACGTTCCGGCTTGAAACTGCCGGCTATTTCACTTGGACTTTGGCATAATTTCGGTGGTATTAATAATGCAGAGAATGGACGTAACATGATTACGCGTTCGTTTGATCTAGGTATTACACACTTTGACCTTGCCAACAATTACGGACCTCCGGCAGGTTCAGCAGAGCAATTGTTTGGACAGGTGCTGGCACAGGATCTGAAGCCCTATCGAGACGAGCTTATCATCTCCACCAAGGCTGGGTATTATATGTGGCCTGGGCCTTATGGCGAGTGGGGCTCCCGCAAAAATCTCGTATCTAGTCTGAATCAGAGTCTGAAACGGATGGGACTCGATTATGTCGATATCTTTTATTCCCATCGCTATGATCCGGAAACACCACTGGAAGAAACGATGATGGCTCTAGACCATATCGTGCGTTCAGGTAAAGCCCTCTATGTGGGTATCTCAAACTATCCTGCAGAACAGACCAAGCAAGCAGCAGAAATTCTGAAAGGCCTTGGAACACCGCTTTTGATTCATCAACCCAAATATTCGATGTTGGATCGCTGGATTGAAGACGGGTTACAGGATGTCTTGGAGGAATATGGTGCGGGTAGTATTGCTTTTTGTCCACTTGCTCAAGGGTTGCTCACGAACAAGTACCTGAATGGAATTCCTGAGGATTCTCGTGCAAAAGGGCCGTCTGTATTTCTCAATGAAAATAACATCTCACCAGAGACGCTGCGGAAAGTCCGCGCGCTCAATCAGATTGCGGCTGCGCGTGGCCAGAGTCTGGCTCAGTTCGCACTTGCTTGGGTACTACGGAGTGGCAAAGTGACATCTGCATTGATCGGTGCAAGCCGTCCTGCTCAGATTGAGGAGAATGTAGCAGCGCTAAGCCAACTGGATTTCTCTACCGAAGAATTGGAGCGCATTGAATCCATCCTTCGTCCTGAGCATGCTGACAAGCAATAATTTCTCTGTTCCAGGCATTCCTTATAGAGGGTGTTTAAAAGTCCATTTTGAACACGAACTTATAGGGAGCTGAAGACCGAAGTTATGCTTTAAATAAATGCAGTGAAAAAGGTGCATCTTAGCCATATCGGCGTAGATGCACTTTTTTTTAGATAATCGAATTTATAAGTTTTCAACAGAGTTGAACAATTCAATTCAATTATCGCAAGAAAAATCATAACTAAACGTGGTCTGTCTTCTGTAAAAGTACGACGGTAAGCATTTTTCTTATGTTTTCTTGGCTGAGTTACTTCTGGAAAGCATGTTCTCTCTATATAGACTAGGAGCCTCACCGTGAAATCGTTTGAACTGTTTGGAGAAGTAGAGCGCATCCGCGATCCCTACAGAGTCAGAGATTTGTTCAATGGATAGGTCTGGTCGTTCACGTAGCAACTGTCGCGATTTATCAATGCGCAGCTTGAGCAGATACGTGACTGGAGTAAGGCCGGTTTCTTGTTTGAATATACGTGATAGATAGGCGCGATTGTAACCAAGGCTGGCTGACATCTGTTCAATAGACACAGGATAGGCATACTGCGTCGACATGTATTGGATCATCTGTTTGACCGTTCTGCGTATGGAAGATTCACCTGGAATTAAAGTTTGATCTTCAGCAAGGTGATTTTGCGCTTCGGCGAGAATCATATACAGTGTGCCTAGAGAGGTAAAATGAGAGCTTTCCTTGCGCTGGGCAAAAGCCTCCTGCATGACAGATAGCCAGTCCGCAATGCCGCATGCCGTCCCGGCATGAAATACGGATTTCTCTGGTCGGAACCCAGCAGCGTCTGTATGTTGGCTCGCTTGAGTTCCCGTATAGGCGATCCAGCGATATTGCCAAGGATTACGTGCATTGGATTGGTAGCTCACCAATTGTCCAGGGTGAATGAGGAAGCAGTCTCCAGCTGTTAACTCGTATGAATGCAGTTCTGTACGGAATGTTCCGGCGCCCTTCTCTACATAATGTAGTAGGTAATAATCATACAATTTCGGTCCAAGCGCGTGTCCAGGTAACGTCTGACTTGCTCCTGCAAACAGGACATGCAGTGCGCCTCTTTCATAATATACGGGATTGGAGGCTACCGAATAACTAAGCGCACCACTTTTGCCCGACGTCTCTTGTAGCTTCGGGTTTGGCAGGTTTGGGGTTTGCTCTGATCGGGACTCAGTCATGAGTACAAGCCTTCTTTCTATCTACATTGAGAATGTGTTATTTGCTCCATTATACGTGTTAAGGTCACATTTATCCATATGAAACACACATGGTTGCATTTCAAGAGGTA
Source organism: Paenibacillus sp. DCT19 (assembly GCF_003268635.1). Taxonomy (NCBI): domain Bacteria; kingdom Bacillati; phylum Bacillota; class Bacilli; order Caryophanales; family Paenibacillaceae; genus Paenibacillus; species Paenibacillus sp. DCT19. Next base: position 5,056,754 of record NZ_CP029639.1, on the reverse strand, counting down.
TCGCTTTCTTATATAATTACATTAAGAAAACACACAACATTGAGATGAGGTGCAGCAGCAGTGAGCATAAATGAATTGAAACAAAAGTTTATTGATAAGTACGGAGAAAGTGGAGCGGACATCCGTGTATTTCATGCGCCTGGTCGTGTGAATCTGATCGGTGAGCATATTGATTACAACGGTGGATACGTCCTTCCGGCAGCACTTGAATTTGGTACAACTTTGGTTATTCGGGAGCGAGAGGACAACAAGCTGCAACTGGCTTCCACGAACATGTCCTACGAAGGGACGTTGACAACTTCTTCTGTTGGTGAAGAGAAAACGGGTGAATGGACGGATTATCCTGTTGGTGTCATGGTTGAGCTTGCAGGTAAAGGTGTGAAGGTAACGAAAGGGTATGACTTCCTATACCACGGTGAAATTCCGAACGGCGCAGGACTCTCATCGTCTGCCTCCTTGGAAGTTCTTACCGGATACGCGATCCAATCATTAGAGGGCGTGTCCGATATTGATACCGTGCAGCTAGCACTGCTGTCGCAGAAGGCGGAGAATGAGTTTGTTGGCGTCAACTGCGGAATTATGGATCAGTTCGCTGTCGCCAACGGTGCAGAGGATCATGCGATTCTGCTGATGTGTGATACCCTTGAATACGAGAAAGTGCCTTTCCGGACAGGTTCCTATAAACTGATTATTGGTAACACGAACAAACGTCGTGGGTTGGTAGATTCGGCTTATAATGAACGCCGTTCTCAATGCGAGCAGGCACTTGCCATTTTGAAGGAACAGCTGCCTGCACTGAATTACCTGGCGCAATTGACGCCAGAGCAGTTCGTAACACTTCAAGATCAGATTACAGATGAGAAAGTGAGACAGCGTGCACAGCACGTCGTCGAAGAGAATGCACGTGTACTGGCATCGGTAGAAGCATTGCGCGAGAATGACCTCGTTACCTTCGGCAAGCTGATGAATGCTTCACATGAATCGCTTCGTTCTTTATACGAAGTAAGCTGCGAGGAACTGGATGTTATGGTGGAAGAAGCTCAGCGGATTCCAGGTACACTTGGTGCTAGGATGACGGGTGCAGGATTTGGTGGTTGCACCGTATCTCTGGTGCATGAAGATGATGTAGAACGCTTTGTTAGTGAAGTTGGGGCAGCGTATGAAGCACGTACGAGTCTCCAAGGTGAGTTTTATGTGTGCGGAGTAGGCGACGGTGTTAAAGAATTGAAGGAGGCGAAGTAAAATGGCAATTTTGGTGACAGGTGGAGCAGGATATATTGGTTCGCATACGGTAGCGGCTTTGTTGGAACGTGGTGAAGAGGTTGTTGTTCTGGATAACTTGCAAACAGGGCATCGCGAAGCATTGCTCGGCGGTAAATTGTATGAAGGGGATCTTCGTGACAAAGCAATTCTGAAGAAGCTGTTCGCAGAGAACTCGATTGACGCAGTTATTCACTTTGCAGCGAACTCTTTGGTAGGCGAGAGCATGACAGCTCCGGTTAAATACTATGACAACAATGTCTTCGGTACATTGTGCTTGCTGGAAGCTATGAACGAAGCGAATGTGCGTAAAATTGTATTCTCCTCTACAGCAGCAACCTACGGTGAGCCTGAGAAGGTGCCAATCGAAGAGAGCGACCGTACAGAACCAACCAACGTATACGGTGAAACAAAGCTCATGATGGAGCGCATGATGTCTTGGTTCGATAAAGTACAGGATATCAAGTATGTATCCCTGCGTTACTTCAATGCAGCCGGCGCTCATGACAGCGGCAAGATCGGTGAAGATCACCAACCTGAAAGTCACTTGATTCCACTCGTGTTGCAAACAGCACTGAAACAACGTTCACATATCGCTGTGTTTGGTGACGATTATGACACTGAGGATGGAACATGTATCCGTGACTACATTCACGTAAGTGATCTGGCAGATGCGCATTTGCGGGCTGTAGATTACCTTCGTAAAGGCGAGAACAGCAACGTGTTTAACCTTGGTAACGGTACAGGATTCTCAGTTAAACAAGTCATCGAAACAGCTAAGAAAGTGACTGGATTGGATATTCCGGTTGTCCAAGAGCCACGTCGTGCAGGTGACCCAGCAGTTCTGGTTGCTTCGTCTGCTAAAGCAAGAACCGTGCTGGGCTGGAACCCAACACGTACCAACCTGGAAGATGTCATTCAGAGCGCTTGGGCTGGCACCAGTCTCACCCTAATGGCTACGGGAAAAACTAGGAGGCGAATACCCATATGTCACAGACTCATAATGCAGCAGGTGCCACAGAGCGGACACCCGAGCAGCAGGAAGCACTGCATGCCATTGAACGTCTGGTTGCATTTGCTCTGCACAATAAGCTGATTGAAGAAGCAGACTGGGATTATAGCCGTAATCTCTTGCTGGAACAGTTCGGATTCTCAGAACCTTATGCTGGAACATTAGACAATTCTGTACCCGATGGTCCACAGGCCATGCTGGATACATTGATTGATTATGGATTCACAATTGGTCTTATACCTGAAAATACAGATACGTACCGTGATTTGCTGGATGCCAAAATTATGGGTCATCTTATGGCTCGTCCATCCGAAGTCGTTCGTGCTTTCCGTCATACGGAGCAGACCGAAGGCATCGAGGCGGCAACCAAGCAGTTTTATGAGCTATCGATTCACTCTAACTATATCCGGATGGACCGGATCGCGAAGAACGTATACTGGACACAGGACACGGCTTACGGCGATATGGAGATTACCATTAATCTATCGAAACCGGAGAAAAGTCCGAAAGAGATCGCTATGGCAAAATTACTGCCACCACCGGTCTATCCGAAATGTCAGTTGTGTCGTGAAAATGTAGGGTATGCGGGTCGGGTGAATCACCCCGCTCGTCAAAACCTGCGTGTAATCCCGTTGGAGCTGAACGGTGAGCCTTGGTTGTTCCAATACTCGCCATATGTGTACTACAACGAGCACTGCATTATTTTCCATCATGATCATGTACCAATGAAACTGACTAAAGATACGCTGCGCAGACTGCTTGCTTTTGTTGGAGAGTACCCACATTACTTTATCGGCTCTAACGCCGATCTGCCGATCGTAGGTGGCTCAATTCTGACGCATGACCATTTCCAAGGTGGACGTCATACATTTGCGATCCAAAATGCACAGCCAGAGGCAGTATTCCGTCACGCGGATGCACCTGGACTTACGCTAAGCCTCGTGAAATGGCCGATGTCTGTTATGCGACTGGCTTCCCACGACCCAGCAGAGCTGCTTGAAGCAGGTAACGCTGTATATGAAGCGTGGAAGGTCTACAGTGATTCCACAGTGGATATCGAAGCGTTCAGCGATGTGGAAGGGGAACAGGTACCGCATAACACGGTAACCCCAATCGTTCGCCGTAGTGCAGACGGTGGTTATGAGATGGATCTCGTTCTACGTAATAACCGGACGAATGATGTGCATCCTGAAGGTATTTTCCACCCGCATCGTGAGATGCACCACCTGAAGAAGGAGAATATCGGACTCATTGAAGTTATGGGTCTTGCGATTCTGCCAGGGCGTCTGAAAGAAGAGCTGGATGGTATTGCTAATATTTTGGCAGGAGACAACGAGCTTGCTGAGGCGGCACAGGCTGCGGATCATGATCTGAACAAGCATCTGCGCTGGACCGAAGAATTGAAGCAGAACCATGGCGCTAACTTAACCAAAGAAGAAGCGGTTGCGCTTGTGCAGCAACAAGTTGGTTTGAAATTTGCTGAAATTCTGGAACATGCAGGTGTGTACAAACATGATGAAGCCGGCCGTCAGGCGTTCCGTCGTTTTGTAACTAGCATGGGCTATACCGAATAACATAGACATTCCAATCTTCTTCACAAAAGAATATCTATGAAATCCAAAGCACCCGCTCAATCAGGAGCGAGTGCTTTTGGTGTTTTGCTGATCGTTTGGAATGGGATTCTCACCCATGTATAATGAGAAGAAGTGTGTAGAAGCACAATGATTATGAAGAAACGGGGACGAATAATTGGAAAAGCAGGCATTGAATATTCCATTGATTACTGACGCGAATGAATTGCAGAGCATGGTAGGAGAACCGCATGAACATGTACGGAATAAGGCAATCTCCTATGTAGATTCACATGTTCAGAATTTTGTATCCATGTCACCCTTGTTTTTCTTATCCACGTCCGATCAAGACGGGAAGAGCGATGTTTCTCCTCGGGGCGATGAAGCAGGATTTGTGAAAGTATTAGACCAATTTCGTTTGGTTTATCCTGAACGTCCGGGCAATCGCCGTATTGACTCATTAATGAACATATTATCTAACCCAGGGTAGGTATGCTTTTCCTGATTCCAGGTATGAATGAAGTGCTGCGTATTAACGGGACAGCCTCTATTACGAAGGATGCCGAATTTATCGGAAGTATGAATTGGAACGGTAAGACAATTGGTGCGGCTGTGATTGTGGATGTGGAAGAATGCTTTATCCATTGTCCTCGTGCGTTTAAACAGGCAGGGTTGTGGGATTCTGAAACTTGGGCACAATCGGAGGATTTGCCGTCCTCCAGTGAAATGTTCCGCGCACATTTGCAGATTAACGGATTGTTATAAAGTTAGCATCTATAGATTTGTTTTTCTAGATATGGGGTACTATAATGGAGTTGCGTTACAAATATAAATCTCCAATGGAGGCGATATAGATCATGAGATCTTTTCAATTTTATAATCCAACCCGCTTGATTTTCGGTAAAGGACAACTAGAAGCATTGAAGACGGAAGTTCCGAAATACGGCAAACGGGTTTTGCTTGTATATGGTGGCGGTAGCATCAAACGTAGTGGCTTGTATGATCAAGTCATCGGCTTGCTGGGCGAAATTGGCGCGGAAGTAACTGAACTGGCAGGCGTAGAGCCTAACCCACGTCTTTCGACAGTTCACAAAGGGGTAGACCTCTGCAAAACGAATAACATTGACCTCATACTGGCTGTCGGTGGTGGTAGTGTGCTCGACTGTGCCAAAGCGATTGCTGTTGGTGCGAAGTATGACGGCGATATGTGGGACTTTGCACAGCGCAAAGCTGTAGCACAAGATGCTCTCCCGCTCGGTACAGTGCTGACAATGGCAGCTACAGGTTCCGAGATGAACTCCGGTTCCGTTATTACGAATCAAGATACACAGGAAAAATTAGGTTGGGGCAGTGCTTATTCATTCCCAGCGTTCTCCATCCTTGATCCAGTCAATACATACACGGTTCCTCGTGATCAAACGGTCTATGGTATGGTTGATATGATGTCACACGTGCTGGAGCACTATTTCCATCTGGATGCCAATACACCGGTGCAACTCGGATTCTGTGAGACCATTCTTCGTACGGTAATGGATGCAGCACCTCGCCTTGTTGACGATCTGGAGAATTACGAGCTGCGTGAAACGATCCTGTACTGCGGAACGATGGCTTTGAACGGCGTTCTTAACATGGGTCTTGCAGGTGACTGGGCAACACATAACATTGAGCACGCGGTATCCGCTGTGTATGATATCCCACATGGCGGCGGACTCGCAATCCTGTTCCCGCACTGGATGAAGCATAATCTAGATGTGGACGTGGATCGCTTCAAGCGTCTGGCTATTAACGTGTTCGACGTGAACCCTGAGGGCAAATCGGATAGACAAGTAGCTGAAGAAGGTATTGATGCGCTCAGCCAATTCTGGACATCCATTGGAGCGCCTAACCGTTTGGCAGACTACGATATCGATGACAGTCAGATCGATGTAATGGCTGATAAAGCGATGTTGTTTGGACCATTTGGTAACTTCAAAAAGCTGCAACGTGAAGATGTTGTATCTATCTACAAAGCTTCTCTGTAATTGTAATTGAACAGGGAATACATGCATAATGAACTACAATTAACCGCAGGTCTCCTTCGTGGAAACCTGCGGTTTTTATTATGTTTTTACATGAGTGTGATGGGACGCTGAAGCTTGACTGAGCATTGTGAAGTATGGTGTGGAGAGCATGATGATAATACCCATTATCGGCTTCTGAATACATTTGAGGAAAGATTTTGAAACATTTTGCCGATTGGTACGTATTTATTTACATGTGGAATGCCCAGTTAGAATTGAGATTGCGGCAGAGGAAAGGAGGAACGGGGAATGGAGTCAATCTATTGGGGCTGTCTTATCGGTGGAGCCATATTTGCAGTTGTGAGTCTTGTGCTAGGTGACTTAATTGACGGTTTGCTGGATGGAGCCTTTGAGTTACCTGGTATTGATTTTTTCAAACCCGTTGTGTTGGCTGGATCCATTACAGCTTTTGGTGGGGCAGGCATTATGCTGACACGTTATAGCTCGGTAAGTGCGATGACGGGTCTAATATTATCCCTGCTAATAGGTATTGCTGCAGCTATGCTGGTATTTTTCGCATATATCAAACCGATGCGTAATAGCGATGTCTCCATTGGATTTTCGATGAAGGACCTATCGGGCAAAATTGGAGAGATTACGATTCCGGTGCCGGAAAAGGGTTTTGGTGAAGTGATGATCCGTTTCGCCTCTGGCAGTACAATTCAAACGGCATCCAGTTTTGAACATCGCCCCATTGCGGCGGGAGCGCGTGTTGTTATTGTGGATGTAGTAGATGGTGTGTTGCGAGTGTCCGAATGGGAAGATGACGTACTTAATGATGTGTAAGTAAGAACAGAAGTAAGATGAATCATTCATCAATGATTAAAGGGAGAGATGTGGAATGGATTTGAATTGGGATGTATTGTTGATTCCGGTTGTCGTAGTTGGTGTAATTTTGATTCTAGGTTTGGCGTTCTGGGCAAGATACAAGACGGTTGGACCAGACGAAGCGATGATCGTTACGGGTTCATTCCTGGGAAATAAGAATATTTCTGAGGATGAGTCAGGTCGAAAAATTAAAATCGTTCGTGGTGGCGGTGCATTCATTCTGCCTGTGTTCCAGCAATCTGAGTTTATCTCACTGTTATCCCACAAGCTGGATGTTTCAACACCTGAGGTTTACACCGAGCAGGGTGTACCGGTTATTGCAGACGGTGTCGCGATCATCAAGGTTGGAGGCGCTGTAGAGGACGTTGCTACCGCAGCCGAACAATTTATCGGTAAACCGGTAGAATCGCTTAGAGGCGAAGCACAGGAAGTATTAGAGGGGCATTTGCGGGCTATCCTCGGTACAATGACTGTAGAAGAAGTATATCGGAACCGTGATCGGTTTGCACAAGAGGTTCAAGGTGTAGCCGCAAGAGATTTGAAGAAAATGGGTCTACAGATTGTTTCATTTACGATCAAAGATGTCCGAGATAAACAAGGTTATTTGGATGCACTCGGTAAACCAAGAATTGCTGCCGTTAAGCGTGATGCTGAGATCGCAGAAGCCGAAGCAATGCGGGATGCTCGTATACAGAAGGCAAATGCGGAGGAACAAGGGCAAAAGGCAGAATTGCTACGTGATACCAATATCGCTGAAGCTGCGAAGGAAAAGGAACTGAAAGTTGCGGCATTTAAGCGGGATCAGGATACAGCCAAAGCGGAAGCCGATCAGGCATATCATATCCATGAAGCGCGTGCTAGACAAACGGTAGTAGAAGAGCAGATGAAGGTTGAATTGGTTCGTAAAGAACGCGAGATTGACTTGCAGGAAAAAGAGATTACCGTTCGTGAGAAGCAATATGATGCTGAAGTGAAGAAAAAAGCAGAAGCAGATCGTTACGCGGTAGAGCAGGCGGCGGAAGCAGACAAAGCGAAAAGAATGCGTGAAGCGGATGCCGTGCAATACTCGATTGAGACACAAGCGAAGGCAACTGCAGAACAGAAACGTCTCGAAGGTCAGGCTGTGGCAGATGCAGAGCGTGCTAAAGGCACAGCAGATGCTGAAGTTATTCGTCTGCGTGGTCTTGCCGAAGCGGAAGCAAAAGAGAAGCTGGCCGAGGCTTTCCAAAAGTTTGGCGAAGCAGCCGTGCTCGATATCATTGTCAAAATGCTGCCTGAACTGGCTGGTAAAATTGCAGAGCCAATCTCGTCCATTGATAAATTGACGGTGGTAGATACGGGTAAAGGCGAAGGAGCAACACGTGTTAGTAACTATGTAACAGAACTGATGGCAACAGCTCCAGAGATGTTGAAAAGTGTGTCCGGAATCGATGTAGAGCAGTTGATTAAAGGCCTTACCAAAACCAAAACAGCTGCACCAGTTGCTGTGCAACAGAGCGATTCTGCAACGCCCCCGTCCATCGTTGATAAAATTGTGGAAAAAACGAGAACTGATGAGTAAGTATCACAGGTATTTTCAGAGGTGAGCTCTATTGACCTTGAGGCGAATTTTTGTTACTTTTTAAGCAAGATGTCCGGCGCGGTTTGCCCGCTCCGGATGTCTTTTCGTTTGTAACAGGGTGTGACTTCATTATGCCCAAGATGGTGTGAAAAAAAGAGGTGCAAACAATGAGCAGCCTGCATGTAGATAAAGCGCTAAACAATAATGTAATCATTGCACAGCATCCTGAACATGGGGAAGTCGTCGTCATTGGTAAAGGCATCGGCTTTAACCGCAAAACAAGTGACAACATCCCACTCATGGCTGTGGAGAAAATGTTCATTTTGAAGAATCAGCAGGAGCAAGAGCAGTACAAGCAGCTTCTTCCACAAGTGGATGAAGCGTTGATCGAGATTATTAACGAAGTCATTACGTATATTGCTGAACGTACGGATGTTCCATTAAATGAGCATATCCATATTGCATTAACTGATCATATTTCTTTTGCTTTGAAGCGTAAGGAACAGGGAATCGTCATTCAAAATCCATTTTTGTATGAAACACGCGAGATCTATCCGGAAGAATATCGTATGGGTGAATACGCAGTTCGTCTGATCAAAGAGAAGCTGGGCGTTGATTTGGGGATGGATGAGATCGGGTTTATTGCCCTTCATATCTATAGCGCTATGACGAACCAGAACATATCCCAAGTGCGAGAGCATTCTCAATTAATTACGGATCTCGTGAGCCTTGTCTCGAAGCAATTGGACTACTCGTTTGAAACGGAATCGCTGGATTATTCCCGTTTATTAACGCATCTGCGGTTTGCTCTAGAGCGTATTCGTCGTGGAGACAAAGTCGAAGAGCTTCATAAATTGGATTCTCTTTTGAAGTTGGAATACCCTGAAATGTACTCGCTTGCATGGAAGCTGACGAAAGTGATGGAGAAAAGGCTGAATCTGCCTGTGTATCCAGCAGAAGTGGGTTATCTTACCATTCATCTTCAGCGGTTGTATCAGAGGAAAGAAGAAGAGAAGAAGTGATATATTCCCACATGTGGAATAGTTTTTGGGAATTTACCTGTAAAGGCTTGCACTGCAATTAAAGTGATGCTACAATAATTTCCGTAATCAAGCAATTGAATAACATAAGCGACGTGTTACTGACTCGATCAGGCATGAGTTATTAAAGTGTGATTGTTCTTACCTTAACCCGGGTATGCTATACCCGAAAAGGTTAGTTCGATTCCTTTATTAATTCATGCTTTTTTTGTGTCCCCTTGCTCGCACCAATACTGGAGTACAAAAAGTACGTAGCAGGCATATGGAGTTCGGCAACGCTGACCTCATTCTGACAGGATTCACAGAACCACTAGAATTCTCGTTCTTGTTTGGCCTCCGGGTGATCATTCGCAATTCAATCTCAAGATGCCAGGATGTGAAGAAGTAACCATGGAAACTACAGCGGGCGGAGGTGCGGGTTTGATAGACGACCTACCGCATAATATTCTTGCTGCATTTGGTGGACAACAAAACATCAAACATCTGGATGCATGTATTACTCGCTTGCGGATTGAAGTGAATGAGAAATCGAATGTAAATAAAGATCGTTTGAAGCAATTGGGTGCATTTGGCGTGCTAGAAGTGGGTAATAATGTACATGCCATCTTCGGTACACGTTCAGATACGATTAAATCTCAAATGCAAGACATTATCGCAGGACGTACACTTGTTCCAAATTCGGCTGCTGATGTGAAGCCAACGCCAGATGAAGAGAAGGCGCAAGGAGAGCAAGGTGAACGTATTGTTGCAGAAGATATCGTCATGCCAGCTAATGGCGAGCTGCTGGATATTACGAATGTACCTGATCCGGTATTTGCCGAGAAAATGACAGGTGACGGATTCGCAATTCTGCCACATGATGGAACGATAACATCGCCTGTGTATGGTAAAGTGTTTAATGTATTTCCAAGCAAACATGCCGTAGCCATTATGTCTAACGGTGGTAAGGAAGTGCTTGTTCATATAGGTGTTAACACGGTGAAGCTGAAAGGTCTTGGCCTCAACGTGCTTGTTCAGGAAGGAGACTTGGTATCGGCAGGACAGCCGATTATGGAAGTCGATCTGGAGTATGTGAAAGCGAACGCTCCATCGATTATCTCACCAGTCATTTTCACCAACCTGCCAATAGGCTCTACAGTCACTCTCAAGAAGAGTGGCGTGCTGAAGATTGGCGATCAGCCAATCATTGAGATAAAATAAGAAGTGTTACGATGATGGCAAGCAAGTGTAAATATATGCAATGCCTAAAAAAACAAATTGCGAAAGTGAGATGATTGTAATGCAACAAACATTCAGAATTACAGACGAAGATGGTATCCACGCACGTCCGGCGACAGCCTTGGTAAATACAGCAAACAAATTCAAAGGTGCAGAATCCTTTGCAGAAGCTAACGGTAAAAAAGTAACATTGAAATCCATCCTGGGCGTTCTTTCCCTTGGTTTGGAGCAAGGTGACACAATCAGCATCATCGTTGAAGGTGAAGGCGAAGCAGAAGCGCTTCAAGCTTTGACTGACGTTATGGTTAACGAAGGGCTGGGCGAAATTAATGCTTAATGTTTCCGGGATCGCGGCTTCGGCGGGTATTGCTATCGCCAAGGCGTTTATCTTGGAGCATCCTGATTACTCTGTAGAAAAACGCCAAATTAACGACGTTGACGCAGAGATCGCGAAACTCGACTCAGCTCTGGGTAAATCCCAGGCTGAGCTTGAGGCGATCAAAGAGCGTACTTTACAAGAGCTTGGCGAGAAAAAAGCTGAGATTTTTGCTTCGCATTTGCTCATTCTGAATGACCCGGAATTGATAGATCCGGTTAAAGCTAGTATTGCCGATAACATGATTAATGCAGAATATGCATTGAATGAAACGGCATCTCAATTTATCTCCATGTTCGAGAACATGAAGAGTGCATATCTTCAAGAACGTGCAGCAGATATGCGCGACGTTACCAAACGTGTGCTAAATCACTTGCTTGGTATCGACTTCATGAGTCCGGCTGAGATCAATGAAGAAGTGATCGTGCTTGCGGAGGATCTGACTCCTTCCGACACGGCTCAACTGAATCGCCAATTCGTTAAAGGTTTTGCAACAAACATTGGTGGACGTACTTCTCACTCCGCAATCATGGCGCGCTCGCTTGAAATCCCAGCTGTCGTTGGAACAAAAGACATTCTGGCTCAAGCGAAACAAGGCGATCTGATTATTGTGGACGGGCTGGATGGTCATGTCTTGGTTAATCCTACAGACGAGGTTGTTGCTGAATACCGCGCCAAACAGGAGCAGTATGACGCACAACGTGCGGAGTGGAGAAAACTGCGTGACGAGCCAACCGTAACTGTGGATAACGTTCATGTGGAACTCGCAGCAAACATTGGTACTCCAAATGATGTTGCTGGCGTTCTAGAGAACGGTGGAGAAGCTGTAGGTCTTTATCGTACTGAGTTCTTGTACATGGGCAGAGACAAACTTCCTTCTGAGGACATCCAGTATAATGCTTACAAAGCTGTATTGGAAAAAATGGAAGGCAAACCTGTCGTTGTTCGTACACTCGATATCGGTGGAGATAAAGAGCTTCCATACCTGGATCTGCCAAAAGAAATGAACCCATTCCTCGGCTTCCGCGCAGTTCGTCTGTGTCTGGATCGCCTGGATATCTTCCGTACACAATTGCGTGCATTGTTGCGTGCAAGCGTGCATGGTAACTTGCGTGTCATGTTCCCAATGATCGCAACACTGGGTGAATTCCGTGAAGCAAAAGCTGTCCTGCTCGAAGAGAAGGACAAGCTCGTTGCTGAAGGTATCGCTGTTTCAGACAGCATCCAACTCGGAATCATGGTCGAAATTCCTTCGACTGCAGTTCTCGCGGATCAGTTTGCTAAAGAAGTGGATTTCTTCAGTATCGGAACGAACGATCTGATTCAATACACGATGGCTGCTGACCGTATGAACGAACGTGTATCTTACCTGTATCAACCATACAACCCTGCGATTTTGCGCTTGGTTAAAATGGTCATTGATGCAGCTCACCGCGAAGGAAAATGGGTTGGCATGTGTGGAGAAATGGCGGGAGACGAAACCGCTATTCCATTGCTGCTCGGTCTTGGACTCGATGAGTTCAGCATGAGCGCAACATCCATTCTGCCAGCACGTAGCCAAATCACGAAATTGTCCCGTGCGGACATGCAGGAATTGGCTGCAAAAGCATTGGATATGCAAACGGCTGAACAAGTCGTTGAATTGGTTCAAAGCATTCAAGCGTAATTTTGCCGGGGTTTCCTCCGGAGCTTAAAGGTCTTCTTTTTCCGATTAAAGCTGCTACTAGCAGCATGTTGCCGGTATCTACTTAACCAGTGGATACCGGCTTTTTTTGATTTAAGCAGGGAATTGTTGCGTTGGAGGTTAGTCTGGATTTAAACCTCAGTCTGAAAACTGAAGGGGACTGTATTCTTGAAATTGCGAGGTGGGACTCTTTAGTGCATGAATACGGAATGCGTCCTTCATAAGCTAAACTTTACCTTTTGTAAGGGAGAGAGCTAAGTGCGGTGTAGATGTAGATGTAGATGTAGATGTAGGTGCCAAGCTAACTGGTCTAGAGTGACAGGTGCTGAAAATTAAGTGTAAATGTTGAGAGCTAATGGCAAGACCAAGTGCAAGTGCAGGAGCCGGAGTAGGTGCTAAGAGTTAAAAGTGCTGATAGCTAGGCTAAGTTCCGAGAACCGAGAACCAAGAACCAAGAACCAAGAACCAACTGCAAGTTCAAGTGCTAAGAGCAAAAGTGCGAATAGTTAAGAGTTAAAGCTAAGTGCTAAGTGTTGAGTGCAAGTTCCAAGTTCTAGGTTCCAAGCATGAACTACTAGGAGGTGAGTAATAGGCTCTCAGCTCTAAAGAATCTGAGACGCCTTATTCTGGGGTTTGAAGCGCCCGCAGAAATCTAAAGAATCTGTGACACGCTATATAAGAGAATATAAGCTGTTTTTCATTATAATGGCGGGAATTTCGGGGAATAACGTGTCTGGTGTTCCTAAGAATTGAAAAAGTAAGCCTGGAGACCAAATAAAGTGTCATGGATTCCTTAGAACATCTTCTGGGTCAGCGCTATCTGTCACAGGCATCAGTCGATATAAGTTTCGGCAACTACGACGAACGCCACCATGTGATTCGTAAGCGAATCTAGACTCCAGCACTATAGACTCCGCCAAAGTTTTTTACAGTTTACTTGAGTTCAAGAAATGTTTTAACAGAAATGTGGCGCTAAACAATAGTAACCGTAAGAAGGGAAAAACAATTGAGCAGCACCAATAGTAACCGTAAGAAGGGGAAAGCAATAGAGTGGCTCAATAGTAACCGTGAGAAGGGGAAGAACAATTGAGCACCAACAATGGCGCACGTAAAAGAAAAGCAACACAAAAGCTCTTGCGGATGTTCGATCTCGCAAGAGCTTTTGTGAGAACAATGATTTACTCAGGGTACATTCTATAACCCGAAAGAAGTAGGTTTTGCCAAATTATCGTTCCGTAAGCAGCAGAGTGTGCCACATTTTCGTTCCAAGCCAGGAACTTTTCCACAGACCTACCAGCTACGTCAAGAGATCGTGACGCAGACGCAGTATGGCGGAAAGGCAGTGAGAAGTCACTGAAAAGACAGTGAAAAGACAGTGAGAAGTTACCGAGAAGCTACTGGGAAGCCATTGAGAAGCCACTGAAAACTCACTGAGAAAGCTCACCCAAAGCTCACGGGAAGATACCCACAAGTGTGATTACACACAAATTCAAGTAAGATTCAAGAACGTCCTAACTGCAAGCACAGTTCAATACAGGTTTACGAGCAGCGGTTGTTTCGTCCAGACGAGTTACCGGTGTGCCGTAAGGGGCGTTAAGAACTAATTCAGGTGTTTCTTCTGCTTCCTTCGCAATGCGGATCATCGTATCAATGAATCCATCAAGCGTTTCTTTGCTTTCGGTCTCGGTAGGCTCAATCATGATGCATTCCTCCACATTGAGTGGGAAATACACAGTTGGTGGATGATAGCCAAAATCAAGCAACCGTTTGGCAACGTCCAATGTCCGAACACCATATTGCTTCAACCCGCGACCAGACATCACAAATTCATGTTTACATACACCTGGATATGGAATCTCGTAATAAGGTGCGAGACGTGCCATCATGTAATTTGCATTAAGCACAGCACATTCGGATACACGTCGCAGTCCCTCAGGACCATATGTGCGCATGTAAGCATAAGCACGTACCAAGATACCGAAGTTGCCATAGTACGCTTTGACACGTCCAATGGATTGATCGCCTTCATAATCCAGAGCATAAAGGCCTTGATCGTTTTTGATTACCATCGGTTTAGGCAGGTACGGCACGAGACGGCTTTTCACACCGACAGGGCCAGCACCAGGGCCACCACCACCATGTGGGGTACTCATCGTTTTGTGCAAGTTCAGATGTACGACATCGAAGCCCATGTCTCCCGGACGGGTAATGCCCATAATGGCATTGGAATTAGCACCATCATAATACAACAATCCGCCTGCCTCATGCACAATGGAAGCAATCTCCTGGATATCCTTCTCGAACAGACCAAGCGTATTAGGATTGGTAAGCATTAATGCAGCCGTGTCATTACCCACTGCCCGCGGAGTGCATCCAGGTCAACAAGACCATCAGCACGGGAAGGAATGGTTACAGTTTCGAACCCGGCAACTGTTGCACTAGCTGGATTTGTACCATGGGATGAATCAGGCACGATGACTTTGGTACGTACTTCACCACGACTTTCATGGTAGGCTCGAATCATCATGAGCCCCGTCCATTCGCCATGTGCGCCGGCAGCTGGTTGTAGAGTCACGGCATCCATGCCGGTCAGACCAGCAAGGTCATTTTGCAGCGTGTACAGCAGCTCAAGAGCACCTTGAATGCTAGACTCATGCTGATATGGGTGGATTTTGGCGAATCCACTGTAGCGTGCAACATCTTCATTGATTTTGGGATTGTATTTCATCGTGCAGGAGCCGAGCGGGTAAAACCCGTTATCTACACCGAAGTTACGACGGGAGAGAGCTGTATAGTGACGAATCACATCCACTTCGAATACTTCTGGTAACGCAGCCGCTTCTGCCCGCAGCATTTCCCGGGGAATCAAAGCTCCGGGATCTTGGCGAGGCACATCACATTCCGGTAGGGAATAAGCCACACGTCCAGGGCTGCTCAGTTCAAATATGAGTGTTTGCTCAGGAGCAGGAGATGCTGTCGATGCTGAACTCGTTGATTCTGTGTCGGTGCTTAGCGGCGATGTACTAGAATGCGCTAACTCGGTTTGTCCTGTTGCTGTCTTCGTTTCTTGAGTCACAACGATCCCTCCAATGCTCGTGCGAATTCGTCAATTTCTTCCTTGGTGCGTCGCTCCGTTACTGCGAGTAACATATGTCCAGCGAGTTCGGGATAATCCCGACCGAGTTCGTATCCACCGATAAAACCTTTATCCAGCAACTCTAGTTGCAGGGCATCGACGTTTGTTCCTTCAGGCAACTGAATGACAAACTCGTTAAATGTTGGTGCGTTGAAGGTTGCTTTTACACCAGGTATAGCTTTGAATACTTCAAGTGCATAATGACTCTTCTGCAAATTGAGATCCGCTACATCGATCATGCCCTGTCTTCCCATTGTAGACATGTATACGGATGCGCTCAGTGCAAGCAATGCTTGGTTGGAACAAATGTTAGACGTCGCCTTTTCCCGGCGGATATGCTGTTCGCGTGCCTGTAGTGTTAGTACGAAGCCACGTTTGCCGTTACGATCAGTCGTCTGACCTACAATTCGGCCAGGAATACGGCGCATATGAGCCTGTGATACAGCAAAATATCCACATGTTGGTCCGCCGAGAGATGCGGCGATCCCCAAAGGTTGAGCGTCACCGACAACAATGTCAGCGCCAAGCTTCCCAGGAGCCTCTAACAATCCTAGTGAAAGTGGATTCGCACTTACTACAAGCAGGCTTTTGTGTGCATGAGCTAGGTCAGCTGCTTGCTGGATAGGTTCAACGGCACCGAAGAAGTTTGGGCTTTGAATCATGACTGCAGCCGTTTCTTCCGAGATGGCGGCTTGTAAGGCATCCCAGTCAGTTACGCCATTTTGATACCCGATCTCGACGATATCCAGACTTAGACCATGAGCATAGGCTTTCAGTACCTGACGTGCTTCCGGATGAACGGTACGAGATACGATCAATTGTTTACGGCGAGTAGCTGCTGCTGCCAAATTCCCTGCTTCTGCAAAAGCGGTCGCACCGTCATACATACTTGCATTGGCAACGGCCATGCCTGTCAATTCGCAGATGTATGATTGAAACTCAAATATTGCTTGAAGCTCGCCCTGACTAATTTCAGGTTGGTACGGTGTATATGCAGTATAGAATTCCGAACGGGAGATCACATGATTGATGACAGAAGGTATATGATGGTCGTAGATGCCTGCACCAAGAAAACTTGCGTGTGTCTCGAAGTTGGCATTGGCACCAGCTTGTTTGGACATATGACGCGTAAGTGCATATTCATCTAGCCGAGAGGATACGGGTAACTCACCCTGATAACGAATCTCCTGCGGGATATCTCGGAAGAGGTCTTCGATCGTTTTCACACCAACTGTTGCCAGCATAGCGCTCTGATCCTGCTCGGTCATAGGAATGTAACGGTGCTTGGTCATGCTTGATCAGCTCCTTGAGTAGGTGTCTTAGGCGTGCGTGTCCGTTTATGAAAAGGGGTCTTTACGACCTCGGCTTTTAGCTTTTTGCCGCGAATCTCAATCTCCAGTGGCGTACCTAGTGCAGCATATTTACTGTCAATGAGGGCTAACCCAAGATTCCTTTTTAGCGTAGGTGATTGTGTGCCTGTCGTTACTTCACCAATCTGTACACCATCTGCGTAGAGAGGGTAATGGGGACGTGGAATCCCGCGCTCCAGCACTTCGATGCCGACTAATTTGCGAGCAGGCCCGTCATTTTTTTGCTGTGATAAAACGTCGTGTCCGATAAAAGGCCCGGAATTCAGTTTCACAAACATGCCAACCCCAGCCTCCAGCGGGGAGATCGTGGGTGACAGTTCCTGCCCGTACAATGGCAATTTTGCCTCAAAGCGTAGGGTGTCCCGTGCACCAAGTCCAGCCGGAACCAATCCGTGTTCTTCCCCTGCCTGCATCAATCCATTCCACACCGTAGCAGCGTGATCTGCTCGAACATACAGCTCAAAGCCATCTTCGCCGGTATATCCAGTGCGGGATAACAGCAATTTTACACCGCATACTTCCGTATCCTGTACAAAACGAAACGGCTCAATGGTAGCTACATCAATGTCCGTAACTTTTTGGAGAATATCAACAGACAATGGACCTTGCAGTGCTAGAAGAGCAGTCTGCTTGGAGTCATTTGTCATGGTTACCCCAGGGGCGAGATGTTCCACTAGCCATGCCCAATCCTTATCGATGTTGGAGGCATTAACAACTAACATATAGTGCTGTTCCTCCAGTTTATACACCAGTAGATCATCGACCACACCGCCATCGGGATAACACATCAACGTATATTGTGCCTGACCCGGAACAAGTGCGGTTACGTCATTGGTGGTCATGTGCTGCAAAAAAGCCTCCGCTTGTTCACCTTGTACGGTGAATTCGCCCATATGGGATACATCAAACAGCCCTGCACGTTCACGAACTGCTTCGTGTTCCTTCTGAATTCCGCTAAACTGTACCGGAAGCTCCCAGCCACCAAAGTCAATGCAACGTACGCCTTCGTACTGTTGATATAAGGGAAAGAGTGGAGTTCTAAGTAAATCGGACATCAAATCACCTCTTCATTAGCCGTCAAGCGGCTGAATGTGCTGCATATGGATTAATGTTGAATAGGCATGATCGTTATTAGAGTGGTATAAGTATTTTGAGTAATGAATATAAATCGTACGTAAAATCGTACTTCTGAGATCCGGTTATGCTGCACGGTTTGGTTGCTGTGTTTATCTTTTTTGGGAAAAAGGAAAAGGACAGGCCAAAGAACCGGCATGCCAGAAGCACGCTGTATTCTTAGGCTCTGTCCTTGGTACCTGAGAGTTACCCCGCCGCCAATGCAGCAGGTTTCCCCTTGGGTGATCTTAACGCCCGTACCGGGCGGGTAGATGCTCTCCAGAGTTGCGTCCCGTAAAAGTCCTTTTGCCTGAGAGATTCACCGCCCGCTTGTCGGGTGGTTTACTCCTTCGGCGTTACCGCATGAACATCCAGATCCAGATGCTTGGGTAATCTCTCCCTTTACATTCATCCGCGATATTGCACACAACGAAAACAGTTTTACTCCTTTCATTAATACGCGAATTGCCTGCTGATGTCAAGAACAATGTCATCTGATTTCAAAGAAAGACGAATAATTTAAGCTTATATGCAATTTAATGTTCGTTTAAATAAAAAGAGTGCGCTTACTATTCCAATAATAACTAGTATATGTAAGTTCGTATTTAGATGATCTCGCTTTTGATCAGAAAATATGAACAAATTGTAAGGTATCTTGACATTTGATTCGAAAATATCATACGCTATGTTCTGGGAAAAGGGATTTGGCCAAAGAACGCATGCACTCATTAATGAAAAGCGAGGCGGATATCGATGAGCGAATTGAAAAGTGATTTCCTGTACAGTGAAGAGCACGAATGGGTGCAGACCGTAGGGGAGGATACTGTACGTATTGGTATTACCGAGTTCGCACAGCACCAGCTGGGTGACATTGTGTTTGTTGAATTGCCTGATCTTGAATCCAGTGTACAAGCGGAAGAAAGTATTGGTACGATTGAATCCGTCAAAACGGTTTCGGATTTATTTTCACCTGTGAGTGGCTCCATTATTGCGATCAATGATGCGTTGCAAGACTCACCAGAGCTTGTGAATAGCTCTCCTTATGAAGAAGGATGGATGATTGAGATCCGGGTGGATGGCGATTTGAGTGTAGCCTTATCCAAGCTGATGAACGCGGATGCTTATCGCAAACACACGGAAGAATAATATGTTCTGAAATGGACTTATTAACATATGTTTGAATCGATTTCATAATATCTTATTTGGTGCTGCAAACGCAGCCAGATATAGATCAAAAATCAACCTTTAGTGGTTATAAATGGACTCATTTAATAACATATAGAGTGTTGCTTTATATCATATTAACCTGTGTGAGCGAGATGCTTGCACAGTTTTTTTTGTGCTCTCTGAGGATTGTAGTGAATGACAACTCACACTGATTTTGGTTGTTAATTGTCTGATTGAATCCAGTTCTGGATCAGAAATTGGTTCTGGAAGTGACATAAGTCATAGGCGAAAAAATCCTTGTGTATCAACGTATCCAGCCATTATGCATAGACAAACTATGATTACATAACCTAATGTTGTCATCATTGTTCATGACGAAAGTACGCTTTCATTTTATTGAACAGGAGAGCATTCTCGCTTAGGATTGCAGCAGGGGCAAAATGATACCCCTTTCATTTTCATAATGACTTGATCCAAGGAGGATATAACAATGAGTAATTTGGACCAAACGTCCAATTCTAAAGGTGGGCTACGGGTAGGTGTACAGCGTTTTGGCCGATTCCTGAGTGGTATGGTCATGCCGAATATGGGCGCCTTTATCGCCTGGGGATTAATTACGGCTCTGTTCATTCCAACAGGCTGGTACCCAAATGCGACGATAGAACAGCTTGTGGGACCGATGATAAACTATTTGCTCCCACTATTAATTGGTTACACTGGCGGTACAATGGTGCATGGACAGCGGGGTGGTGTCGTAGGTGCCATAATGACCATCGGGGTCATCGTGGGTAGCGACATTCCGATGTTCCTCGGAGCCATGATTGCCGGACCGCTGGCAGCATGGATCATCAAGAAGTTTGATAAATCCATCGAAGGTAAAATTAAAGCTGGATTTGAAATGCTGGTTAACAACTTCTCCGCAGGTATTATAGGTGGAATCTTGGGAATTGCTGCTCTCGTGGGCATCGGGCCTGCTGTAGAAGCTGTTAGTAAAGTATTATCTGCCGGAGTACAGGGGTTAATGAATCTGGGCTTGTTGCCACTGGTTAACCTGATCATTGAACCGGGTAAAGTATTGTTCCTGAACAATGCGATCAACCACGGAATTCTCACACCGATTGCAACAGATCAGGCAAGAGAATTAGGGCAATCTGTATTATACATGCTTGAATCCAACCCGGGTCCGGGACTTGGTATTCTGCTTGCTTACTGCTTCTTCGGACGCGGTATGGCTAAATCTTCTGCACCAGGTGCGGTTGTTATTCATTTCTTCGGGGGAATACATGAAATTTACTTCCCTTACATTCTGATGAGACCGATTCTAATTCTTGCCGCAATTGGCGGCGGTGTTGCGGGTACATTAACATTTATGCTTACTGGAGCAGGATTGGTGTCAGCACCATCACCAGGTAGTATTATCGCTTATTTCCTTCTAACACCAAAAGGCGGATATCTCCCAATGCTTGCAGGGGTGCTTGTAGCGGCGGTAGTATCCTTCCTGATTGCAGCAGTATTGCTGAAAACCGGTAAACAAAAGGACGAAGATCTAGAGGCTGCATCCAGCCGAATGAAGGATATGAAGAGTCAAGGAACTACGCCAAATGCTGCAATTACGGCTAATGGCGGTGAAGAAAACAAAGTTGCGGATCGTACTGCTTCTACAGTGAAGACAGATGTGAGAAAAATCGTCTTCTCTTGTGACGCAGGCATGGGATCAAGTGCAATGGGCGCTTCCATTCTGCGTAAGAAAATGAAGGCGGAAGGGATTGACGTTGCGGTGACCAATACCGCAATCAGTGAGATCCCGCAGGATGCAGATGTGGTTATTACACAGAAAACATTAACCGATCGTGCCCGTTCCGTTGCACCAAACGCAGAACATATATCCATTGACAACTTCCTAAAAAGCCCGGAATACGATGCGCTCGTTGAACGACTGAAATAAATCGGACGCATTCGTCTTCTCTGAGCCGGAGGCTAGAGATATGAGTATTACCAAAAGACAACGTGAAATCGTGGAGTTTCTGCTGGAGCATCCACAAGAAGTCACTGCTGGTGAGATCGCCGTTGAAGTCAAAGTCAGTACGCGAACAGTTCACCGAGAGCTTCAGATGATTGAACAGTGGCTGGAACCTTTGGGTATGAGGCTGGAAAAAAAATCAGGAACCGGTATTCGAATTGATGCCGGTTCCGGTAATCTGGCCGTATTGCGCCAGCAATTAGAGGGTAAGGAATCTATTGAGTTTACGCCGGAAGAGCGTAAGCTCTTCATGCTTTGTATTTTGCTGGATGAGTCGGAACCTGTAAAACTGCTTGCACTAGCTTCAGATCTGAAAGTGACAGTATCAACGGTGACCAATGATCTCGATGATCTGGAGTCACGGATTCGTCAGGCTGGACTAAAGCTGGTTCGCAGACGTGGATATGGAGTCAAGATTAACGGAAATGAGACGATTCATCGTACTGCCATAGCTGCGCTTGCTCTGGAATTTCTGGATGAGTCCGATCTGTTCGGAAGACAGCCTGAGCAAGGGGGCTCCATCGTAAACCAGAAGTTGCTGAATATGATTGGGCATGGTGATGTGCTTACAGTCGAAAATGCATTGTGGCAACCAGATATCGAATGGCTGGAGAACATCCCGGAACGGCAATATATGAAGCTGCTGATTCAATTATCCGTTGCGGTTGTACGTATTCGTAAAGGCTTTGGCATTGGTCGTCTTTCTCCACGTGAGAAAGCGAGAGATGACGTTGCGGAGCAGGATGAGATGAAGGTTCCACCTTATATGGCATCCCGATTGTGCGGTGTACTATCTACCCAGCTAGGGCTGACGTTCTCCCAAGATGAGCAGGATTATTTTCACAGATTATTAATTGAGACAGAGCAGAGGATACACTCTTCAAGGCTGTTGCCAATAGACGACTTAATTCTACTAGATAGGGTACATTCATTGATTGATCAGATGCAGGCGAGAACCCATTATGCCTTTCATGAGGATCGTATGCTTCGTGAAGGTCTGATTGGGCATATGGCACCTGTAATGGAACGTATTGAAGGACAACAGATGATCCGTAATCCACTACTGCAGCAGATTCGCAAGGATTATGATTCACTGTTCGAAGATGTCAAAAAATCCGTGTACCAGGCTTGGCCAGGTATAGATGTTCCCGATGAGGAAATTGGTTTTCTAGTCATGCACTTTGGAGCATCCATCGAGAGATTACGCACATTAAAACGGGAAATCAGGGCGATCATTGTCTGTACAAGCGGAATTGGTTCATCACGCATGCTGTCCAGCCGACTGACGAAGGAGTTTCCCGAGATTCGAATTATAGACAGCGTCTCCTGGTATGAAGCTACCCGGATTCCAACGGATCAATACGATCTGGTGTTATCCACTGTTGATCTGCCGATGGATGAGCATCAGTACTACAAAGTGAGTCCACTGCTTACAGCAGAAGAGAGTGAACATCTGCGTCATTTTATTAGAACAACAACGTTACAACGACAGCATAACAAGTCAAGGGAAACAGAAACCCAGACGCCAAGTCATTACTCGGATCCAGACGGAATGGAAGCCACTCTGATTGAAATCGTCCGAATCATTGGCAAGTTTCAGGTCTACCCGCTGGACAATCAAGGTGCCGGTTTCTATAAAACGGTGTATGCGATGTGCAACGTACTTCATGGATCCGGGGTGCTGAAGGAACCAGAGGAAATCGCGAAACGGTTGGAGGAACGTGAAGCAGTAGGGAGTCAGAAGATTCCGGGTACAACACTTGCGCTGTTTCATACACGCAGTGAGGGAATCTATCGTCCGTCGATCAGTCTCTTCCAGCTCACGGAGCCGCTCCTTCGTACGTCAGCTGATCCGGCAGGAGTTACCCATGTTCTCTTGATGCTGGGCCCGAGAGAATTATCCAAGGAAAGCTTGGAGGTTCTTAGTGAGATCAGCGCACTGTTATTGCAGGAAGAAATGATTACATTGCTGGAAAAGGGAGTCAGGGATGAACTCATTCATTACCTGTCCAAGGAACTCGTTGGATTCTATCGCAGTAAAACCGAAATTGGAGGTTAACCATTATGAGTATTTTAACAACAGATAAAGTCATTATGAATGCGAAGGCTCAGGATAAATACGAAGCGATTCGTATGGCAGGACAGATTTTGAAGGATGCGGGTCATATTACCGCTGATTACATCGAGAAAATGATTGAGCGTGAAGAGATTGTTTCAACTTATGTAGGAAATGGCCTTGCGATCCCGCACGGTACGAAGGAATCTAAATCATTCATTTTATCCACAGGTATCTCAGTCATTCAATATCCAGAAGGTGTGGATTTTGGCGAGGAAAAAGCTTATATGGTGATTGGTATTGCGGCTCAAGGTGGGGAACATATGGAGATCCTGACTAGCATTGCAGTAATCTGTGCTGAGGATGAAAATATGGAGGCTCTGCGTCTAGCCAAAACAGCGGAAGAAG
Source organism: Paenibacillus sp. DCT19 (assembly GCF_003268635.1). Taxonomy (NCBI): domain Bacteria; kingdom Bacillati; phylum Bacillota; class Bacilli; order Caryophanales; family Paenibacillaceae; genus Paenibacillus; species Paenibacillus sp. DCT19. The sequence goes on along the minus strand of NZ_CP029639.1, from coordinate 5,032,874 downwards.
TTATTGCTATTCTGGAAAGTGAAATGGAACTATGAAGGCCTTACACTTTGGCGCAGGTAACATAGGACGCGGATTTATCGGGTTAATACTGTCTCGTGCAGGATACGAGGTTATTTTCTCAGATGTGAATCAGGAATTGGTATCGGCTCTACAGCAACGAGGACAGTATACGGTGGAACTGGCTAACGAGAGTAAGGATCAGGAGACCGTTACGGGTGTAAACGCAATCGATGGAACCCAGTTGGAGACGGTTGCCCAAACGGTTGTGGAAGCAGATCTGATTACAACTGCAGTTGGTGTGGGTGTGCTGAAATATATTGCACCAGGCATTGCCAAGGGGCTTAAGGCGAGACTTCACTCGGATCTTGTTCAGAAACCTCTTCATATTATTGCATGTGAAAATGCAATTGGAGCCAGTACGCAACTGAAAGAGCATGTATATGCTCTGCTTGATGAGCAAGTACGCTCACTTGCGGATCAGTACATTTATTTTCCCGATTCGGCTGTAGACCGGATTGTACCTATTCAGCACCATGAAGATCCATTGCATGTACAGGTGGAGCCTTTTTACGAGTGGGTGGTGGATCGTTCTCAGATGGCTCCTGCATTCAAACCGGTTGAGGGCATTGTATATGTTGATGAGCTGGAGCCGTATATCGAACGCAAGCTGTTCACTGTAAATACAGGACACTGCGTTGCTGCGTATATTGGTAACGTGCACGGGTATGACACTATTCAGAAGGCTATCGCCGATGAAAAAGTAAAATCCATTGTATATGGTGCTTTGCAGGAAACCGGAGAAGTGCTGGTGAAGCGATTTGGATTCAATCCGGAAGAGCATGAGCAGTATATCCTTAAAATATTGGGACGGTTCGTCAACCCGTATATCACGGATGAGGTTACTCGTGTTGGTCGTTCCCCGCTGCGCAAGCTGTCCCCGAATGATCGTCTGGTTCGCCCGGCTCTTCTTGCATATGCGGATGGAACGGAAACAACTTATCTGACTATGGGCATGGCCGCAGCTTGTAAATTCGATGTTTCCGATGATCCGGAAGCTGTTGAACTGCAGGACATGATTCGTCAGAAGGGGATTGCTGCTGCACTGCAGCATTATACGTCCATGGATGAGCATCATCCGGTACTTAAACAAGCTGTTGCTCAATACCACGAAATGTAAAGTAGTGGGTCAAAGTAGCCATGATCTAACATGGTAGCATGCATCATAAAACAAGAGCCGTACAGTTAACGACTGTATGGCTCTTGTTTTAATGTAAGCTTGTTGGTATATGCATCCAAACAGCGCTGGCATATGCATGATTTGCGGCGCTGTTCTGCTGGAATACGGTCAAATATACCTTCGGGGAAAGTAGCCCGGTTACACCAGCATTCCGAATGAGGGTGTCCAGCCGCATAGGAACAGCGATTAGCTTCTCCGCATAACGGGCAGACAAGAACATCAGTATTCTGATGATGAGTAGCATCCTGTTCTGAAGACATTTGGTTCTTTCCCTCCCTGTTAATAAACACGATCTGAAGTGAATACATACAAATTCCAGTATAACAGATATGTGTTTACAAGCAGGGAGTGAACTTTGCACCACGGTATCTATTTTAGTATCCTATTTCACTGTTTACTCATCAGGGGGCAGTTCAATCTGCAGTCCTTCCACATGTTTACGTCCCATCAACTTACGCTTCTTCCGGTTTTCTTTGCTCTCGAATACGATGTCGAGGTCATAGTTATCTGGGTAGAGTTGGTCTGCAGCAATATGCAGTTTCAATCTCTTCTTGTGAATTTTAACCTTGCGACCACGCAGCATAATCCCGATATTGCCACGAGCATCCTCGACTTCACACACGGTTCCCGTCTGATCAAGATAACCAATATAGACTCGATCCCCTTTTTGGAATACAGTCGCTGGTACAGATGTCTCTGTTTCTTCGGCCTTCATAGACTTCATTGCCGATGTAGTCTGAGAGGCAGCATTAGTAGGCACGATCGGTTTGGCTATGTCAGCCACTGGCGGTGCATCTGTTGCTTCCGATTGAACGAATACATTTGCTTCTGTTTCACCTGATAGGGTTGGTAAATGCTCTGTTATGCATTTCTCTGTTGATGAATGGTTCTGTTGAACGCCCTGATCGGAGATAGACTTGGAACGATCAATAATGTGTTGTGCCATTCCTAGTTTGAGTGCGATGGCATAAGCATAACTCTGTCCAGCTTCTCCAATTCGCAACCGATATAAAGGCTGGAGCGTTACCGTGTCGAATTCCATCCGAGCATTCTCAAAACCTGGTGTAGCAGCGGCAAAATGCTTGATTTCTCCAAAATGAGTGGTTGCTACAACCGTTGCTCCGCGTCGATGTAACTCTTCAAGCATCGCGATGGATAATCCGACTCCTTCCCCAGGATCTGTACCTGAAGCCATCTCGTCAATGAGTACGAGTGTTGAGGAATTAGCCTGTTCCAGAATACCGATCATGTTGCGAATATGAGCAGAGAACGTGCTAAGTGCTTGCTCCATGCTCTGACCATCTCCGATATCCACCGCAATTTCACTGTATACAGACATCGTGCCACCTTCTCCAACAGGGACAAGCAACCCGGATTGCATCATAAGGGTAAGTAGCCCAAGTGTCTTGAGTGCAATCGTCTTCCCCCGGTATTTGGCCCTGTAATAATGAGTGAACGATAGTTCGTGCCGATTGTAAAATCCAGTGGAACCATAGATTCGCCCATCAATGGGTGATGTGCACGTTGGATCTGAACTCTTCCTTCTGCATTAACTTGAACAACGCGTCCGTCCATCGTGACCGCATATTTTGCTTTTGCCAGTAGAAAATCTAGTATGCCCACCGTCTCGGTATTCAGAGCAATTTCACGACTGTATGACTCTGTGAGTGTGGTCAACTCGCCAAGAATCTTCATCTCTTCTCGAGATTCATCCCCCTGCAATGTAGCGAGTTCACTGTGAAGACTCATGAGTTCTACCGGCTCAATGTACACCGTTTGCCCACTCCCTGATTCGTCTAACACACTGCCTTTGACCAGCTTGCGGAATTCCTTCTTGATTGGTAGTACGGTTCTTCCATTACGTTGACTAATGACATTTTCCTGCATGATGGAGCGATGTTTGCTGAGCAGTGAATCGAGCTTACGCTTCATACGCTCTTCATTTACCATTATTTTTTTGCGGATTCTTGTAAGCTCTTTGCTCGCCAGATCTTGAATACGTCCGTTGTGGATACTACGTTCAATCTCGCTTAGCAACGATTCCATCAGCATCATAGATGCAGCATAACGGCTGACCGTTGGAGCGATCTCGGATTTACCCTCCATATACTTCATCAGCTGCGCACAGCTTCGCAGAAATTGTGCAAGATGACTGAAATCACGTTCACTGAACAAATATCCTGTGCCTAGCAGATCCATGATGGTTTCCATTCCATCCAGGGATGGAATGGGAATGCTTGCGCCGTAACGGAGCATGAGAGCGGCTTCTGCTGTTTCTTCTAGACGTGTCTGAATCCAATGGACATCATTCATCGGTTTCATATTATGCGCATGACGCTTGCCCAAATAAGATCGGGCGCAGGAGGCTACGTTTTTTTGAATTTCGAAGTAATTAAGTGTGCGTAAAGTGTTTTCGTTCATGGGGGATCTCTCCTTAATATTAAAATATGGTGTTTGGTTATTGCAGCTGACTTATTCCTGGAAAACGCAAAAAGGGCGGAGAATGAACAAACGTCATTCTCCGCCCTAAGCTGTATGGAAAAGCAAAGTCCAATAAGGTCTATAACAAAAAAATCCACGCTGAACACAGCGCGGAAATAGACCCGGACAAGTACAATCCCGGAGGCGATTTATGATATCCGCTGTTCTTAACTAAGTACAGGGTTCTGGCACATCAGAAAATACACGTACGCCATGAGGCATAAGCGACATGAAAGGCCAAACTCCTGAATATGAAACTTGGTTAGTTAAGAACGCTCACCGACATCAAAATCTCTCCTTTGATTGAGGAATATGCAACTAATATAAACTGGAAATTACCTCAAAGTCAACCCGGAAGTTCATCTTTCAGAATAAATAAGTGGACTTGAATAAGAATGGGTTTTAAAATAACAATAGTAAATTAACCCAATGTAAGCGATATTATGGAATAGAACGTTTTTTGAAAGAAGGTGCTCTTTTTTGCCAAAATACTTGCTGCGTCTGCTATGCTTCACCATGATCCTTGGAGCGCTTCCAGTCATCGTTATTGGTTCCGTCTCGTATACGATAGCTTCACAGGATATTGAACAAAAGGTGCGCGAGAGCAATCTGCAGATTTTACATCAGACTCAGATGAGGGTGGAGCAGGTGCTGCGCAGTTTGCAATTATCATCTATTCAATACGTAAATTCGCCTTTGGTTTTACAAGCGATGAAACAACCACTCGATAGCAGCGAATTTCAGCAAATCCGTGATCTGACGTCTGGGTTTAACAATTTGCAGGCGGTGACTAATATTGATCAGGCTTATTTAGTCAATCTAGATGAGGACTGGGTTGTTTCGATGCGTTCATTTGGCAAACTAGATGATTTTAGTATCCGGGATCGAATCGGCTCGTATCTGAAGTATACCAACAGTTTATTCTGGGTAACGCAGAATGTAAACTCAGCAAAAGAGAGCGTACCTGTATCGGCAGGCGTGGGCGATTCCACACAGGAGATCGTTCCCACACTCATTTCTTCAGACAATGTGGTGAGTATGGTATTCAAGATTCCCATGATGCCGACGAATGTCAAACCGAAAGGATTTCTAGTGATTGATATTTCTGATACAGAGCTTAGCTCTTATTTGAGTCGTAATACCAATTCCGGAGATATGTATGTCCTTGATCGGGATCAGAAGTTTTTCCTGAACGATATGGAACAGAATGGGAAGTACACTGCACTGAACGAGGAAATTCAAGAGAAAGTGCAAGTAACAGGGGAATCGGAAGGTTTCTTTAATGCGGAGGTAGAGGGGAATCAGGTGGCTGTTAGTTATCGGCAGTCACAGCTTAACGGATGGTTGTATGTGTCTGTTGTATCGCTTGGGCAGATTACTGCTCAATCTCAGAAAATTGCTCTGGTAACGGGAGTAGCCACACTTGTGATGTTAGGATTAACCGGATTAGTTGCATTCTACGGTAGCCGCCGGATGTATTCACCTATTTCAAGGCTGCTTCAATTCACGAAAGGTCTGGACTCACCTGTGGATTCGAAAGGTCGAAGACAGGATGAATTCAGTTATATCGAAGAGCGATTGTCAACCTTGTTCAGTTCTGAGCAGACCATGCGAGAGCAAATGAAAGGACAACACGTTCATTTACAGGAATTTTTTATGACTAAACTATTAACAGGCAAAATATCGGAAGAGGATTTCAGATATCAAGGAGATCTATATGATTTTCCAACCAACTGGTCTAGCCTTGGTGTGCTTACACTTCAGATGGATACCATTGAGGGGACGCGTTATGAAGAGCAGGATCGTGATCTGTTGCTTTTCGCGGTAAATAACATTGTTGGCGAATGGCTTCCTCCGGAAATTCGGTTCACACCTGTCATGATTGATGATGCTCAGGTTACCGTTCTGGCTTCTGAATTGCATGATGAACTGCAACTGAAAGAATGGATGCACACGCAAGCCGAAGGCATACGGGAGCGTGTCGTGACTTATCTGAATCTGCCCGTAAGTATTGGGATCAGCCGATCTTATCGTGCCATAGGTGATACGCCGCAGGCTTATCAGGAGAGCCGGGAAGCACTACAAGGGCGAGTGAGCCTGGGTAGTCGTATTATTTTGCATTATGAGGATATCCAGCCACGAGGTCAGACGGAAGCCGCTTTATACACACAGTTAAGGATGATCGAGGATCAATTGGCTTCTGCGCTGAAGCAGGGGATGAGGAAAAAGTGGATGCCTACTTCACACAGTACCTGGGATTGCTCGCAGATAAGAAACTGCATTTCAGTGAGTATCCAGCCATTATGGTGCAATTGTTGTCCCGTGTATATCAATTAGTACAGGAACAGGGTGGAGATGTAGCGGAAGTGTTGGGGGAGAAAGCCTCGATGGCTCGGTTGTTGAAGCTGTCCACACTGGATGAGATGACGAATTGGTTCCGCAAACGTTTATTCCAACCAGTCATCCATTTCTGGCGGGAGCAGGAAGAATCCCAATACATGAATATCGCTCGTCGAATGATTCGATTAATCGAAGAACGTTATGATCGTGAGCTGTCACTAGAGGCCTGTGCGGAGGAGTTGAATTTTCATCCTGTTTATTTGAGTCGTGTGTTCAAGAAAGAAGCAGGGGTGAATTTCACAGAATATTTAGCTGAATATCGTATGGAAAAAGCCAAGACCTGGCTGCAGACGACGGATCTGAAAATATCAGAGATCGCAGAGAAATTAAACTACACGAATCCAACAGCTTTTATACGCACATTTCGTAAAATTACCGGCACAACCCCGGGGAAATATCGGGAGCAACAACGATAGAAATAGACCTGCTTCGCCTGCTATGGCGGGCAGGTTTTTTTGAGGTAATGTGATGCGAATGATCTCAACGCTAACTTTTCCCATGGACAAGATGAATCAGAGGATCGCAGGCTTTTGTAGAGGATTGTCCTCGTCTATTCGCAGGAGTTAAGACAGAGATATTGAGGTTAAAAGCGGTTCATTGATAGTTGAAATCCAATTACACAAAAGCTGAAAACCCTTGCTGCATAAGGAAAAACAAGAAGCTAAAATGAGACGATAGCCAGTGATGTGTTTATCCTCCACAATGAAGACATGAATTCAGGAAGTGATATTTTGTAATCGTTTCCAATGTGGGGGGAAGACACTATGAAAGCCGAAACGGCGGCTCAGACACGGCCCGCTACCCGCAGTGACAAAAACCTGCTGTGGAGGGACATCATCAAAAACCGGTGGCTCTATATTATGTTAATACCCGGTGTGCTTTACTTTATTATCTTCAAATACATACCTATGTATGGCATTACGATGGCTTTTCAGGATTACACGCCTTACAAAGGTATCCTCGGCAGTGAGTGGGTTGGATTTAAGCATTTTTCACGTTTCTTCGGGGAACCGCAGTTCTGGACTTTATTCCGAAATACGTTCTTGCTTGCCATCTATAACATGGTGTTTTTCTTCCCACTGCCAATTGTACTGGCACTGATGTTGAATGAAGTTCGACGTGAACGTTTCAAGCGATTCGTACAAACACTTGTCTATGTACCACACTTTGTATCATGGGTTGTTGTTGTTGGTGTATTCTACATGCTGTTCACCACCGAAGGCGGTGCCATTAATGAATTGCTCTACAACCTGACGGGACAAAAAGTTGCCTTCTTACTTGAGCCAGGCTGGTTCCGTACGATGATTGTTGGACAATCCATTTGGAAAGAAGTCGGTTGGGGTACAATCATTTTCCTTGCTGCCCTCTCTGGTGTAGATACACAGCTCTATGAAGCGGCAAGAATCGATGGCGCCAACCGCTGGCGTCAGACGTGGCACATTACGCTGCCTGCTATTCGTAGTACCATTGTCATTCTGCTCATTCTGCGTCTGGGCAACTTCCTGGATACAGGCTTTGAACAAATCTTCCTGATGCTGACTCCGACAAACCGCGATGTGGGCGAGGTGTTTGACACCTACGTATACACCAAAGGTCTGACACAAGCACAGTACAGCTACAGTGCTGCCGTAGGATTGTTCAAGTCGGTCGTCGGTCTGGCGCTTGTATTAGGTGCCAATAAGTTGGCCAAAAAATTCGGGGAGGAAGGCGTCTACTGACATAATGAGCAGGCGCTCTTCACCAGACAGGAGTGAACATTAAGATGCAACAGGATAAAACGTGGGGCAACCGGATTTTTGACTTTCTCAATCATGGCTTGCTGTTGTTAATCGGAATTGTGACCGTCATCCCATTCATTTATATTTTGGCGGTCTCCTTTACTAGCCCGAGTGAAGTAGCTAAGGGAGGATTCATCCTTTTTCCTAAAGAATTCTCACTTGCTGCATATCGCTATATTTTCTCCACAGATACCTTAATTCGCAGTTTGGGTGTATCCATCTACATTACCGTTGTTGGAACACTGATTAACTTGTTATTTACATCACTTATGGCATATCCGCTCTCAAGAAGATACTTGCGTGGACGTCAACCGATTTTGCTAGGTGTACTGTTCACCATGTTATTTAGCGGAGGCATGATTCCGACCTACTTCGTCGTGAAATCACTGCATCTTACAGACACGTTATGGTCGCTCATGCTGCCTACGGCTATTAGTGCGTTTAACCTGATCGTGCTTAAAAACTTCTTCCAGGCCATCCCAGATGAACTGGAGGATGCGGCCAAAATCGATGGATGTAACGACGTCGGCGTATTATTCCGAATCGTATTGCCTTTATCCATGCCGGCGATGGCAACGTTCTCCTTGTTTTATGCCGTAGCTCATTGGAACAGTTTCTTCAGCGCAGTTATTTATATTAACGATAGTCAGAAATGGCCAGTACAGGTTTGGCTACGTGAGATTGTCATTCTGGCACAGAGCCGGATTGGGGATACAAGCATCGAGGAAACGGAGATTCAACCACTCACCATTCGTATGGCGGTTATCGTGTTCTCGACCATTCCAATTATGCTCGTCTATCCGTTCCTGCAAAAACACTTTGCTAAAGGGGTGATGCTAGGTTCGGTGAAAGGTTGAGTTGGCACATGTTAAGAAATCGGAACTTTAAAACAGTTAAAGCTGCATAAAAAGGGGAGGTTTCATTCAATGAAAGCAACAAAAAAGAAAGCCGTAGCCGTTCTGAGCACACTTGCACTGGTTACAGGATTGCTGGCGGGATGCGGATCAGATGAGGGGCAGGCTGCCGAAGGCGGCGTGCAAAATGTATCCATTGCGATCGCACAAGTAGGGGATGTTCCTAGCAAGGACAATGAGGTTCAGAAAAAGATCGAAGCGTACACCAATACGAAACTGGACGTCCAGTGGATTCCGGCTTCAGCATATAACGACAAAATTAATGTCATGATCGCTTCCAGCGATATGCCCAAAATTGTGAAAGTCCAATATAACCCAACGGTAACGAGTGCGATGCGTAATGATGTGTTCTGGGAAATTGGGCCGTTACTGAAAGATTATAAAAATCTGTCTGCACAGAATGAGCGCTTTTTTGACAACATCAAGGTTGAAGGGAAAATATACGGCGTACCTGTATTCTCCGATATTGCCCGGGCAACCGTCATTTACCGTAAAGATTGGTTTGAGAAGCTGAATCTCACAGTACCAACAACACCAGATGAATGGTACGAGACAATCAAAACGTTGTCCACTTCTGATCCAGATGGAGATGGTCAGGATAATACATTTGGTCTGATGTTGTTCAAGCGTTACAACGAGGATCAATATTCCTTCACAACTCGTCTTGGTGTAAGCTTTGGCGCGCCAAATAAGTGGAAAGTGGAGGACGATGGAAGCTTTACTCCGGAATTTATGACGCCTGAATATAAACAAGTTATGGATCTTCTGAAGCGTTTGTATGATGAGAAGTTGCTTAACCAAGATTTCGCAGTATTCGATTCCACAGAAGCTGAGAAGAAATACGATTCAGGTTTAGTAGGTATGCGTGTAGGTGTTGCACAGAATGGTAAAAGTCAGCAGGAGCGTTTATCCAAAAACGACCCTGACGGTGTAGTAGATATCGCTGGATTGTTAGGAGCGAATGGAGATCGTGTCGCAGGACAGACGGGTAACTCGGGTATTCTGGCATTCCCTAAATCCACGGTAAAATCGGAAGAAGAGCTGAAGAATTTGTTAGCATTCATCGATAAGCTGATGGATCCTGAAATGGCTACACTCTTGATGCGTGGTATCGAAGATAAACATTACACCAAGCTTGGCGAAGATCAGGTTGAGATGAGCGACTTCGACGCTTTCCAACGTGAAGTGAAGCCGTATCGTGATAATTTCCCATATGTTGAGGGTTACAATGTACCGAAACTGAAAGATACCGAGCTGGGTGAAAAAGGAACTGAACTGGCGAAAGAGCTTGCGGAGCACGCAGTTCCTAACCCTGCACTTACGTTGTATTCCCCTACGTATGGTGACCGTGGCGCGGATCTCGACCAGATGATCGCAGATGCGCAGACCAAATACATTATGGGCAAAATCGATGAAGCAGGCTGGCAGAAGGAAATTGAGAATTGGGCGAATGCAGGCGGAAACAAAATCCGTGAAGAATACGCGGAGGATTACAAAAAGCAAGCTCAATAATGAGCTGGAAACGGAGGAACGCCATGAAGGAAACGTTACAATTTACGCCAGTACGTATGGCTGAACAGTTCATGGAAAGTTATCGTAGCCATGACTTGTACTCCACCTGGCACTATGAGAATGGTTGTATATTGAAAGCCTTAGAAGAGCTGTATACCCATACGGGAGAACAAAAGTATTTCGACTATATTCAGGAACTGATGGATCATTTCGTGCAGGAAGATGGTACGATTCGAAACTACAATGTTGAGGAATATAATCTGGATCAGATTAATCAAGGAAAATCGTTATTTCTACTCTTGGACAAAACAGGAAAGGAGAAGTATCGTCAAGCGGCAGATCTGCTCATGGTACAGCTGAAAGGCCAGCCGCGTACAAGCGAAGGTGGGTTCTGGCACAAAAAGATATACCCTTTTCAAATGTGGCTAGACGGGTTGTACATGGCGACCCCTTACCTGACGCAATATGGTGCCGTCACAGGTCAAGACAAGTGGTTCGACAAGGCAGCACTACAGCTGCTGTTGGTAGAGCAGCGTACGCGTGATCCGCGGAGTGGTCTGTTATACCACGCTTGGGATGAGAGTAAGGAGCAACGCTGGAGCTCCGGGGAGACAGGTTGTTCTCCCCATGTCTGGAGCAGAGCTGTCGGTTGGTATGTCATGGCTGTGGTAGACACATTGGATTACCTGCCAGTTGATCATGAACAGCGTGGACAGATTGTAGGTATCTTTGAACGACTGGCTAATGCGCTTGTACATGTTCAGGATCAACAGACCGGATTATGGCCGCATCTTCTGGATCAACCAGGCCGTGAGCGTAATTACTTGGAAGCATCGGGGAGTTCAATGTTTGTGTATGCCTTAGCTAAAGGTGTACGCAAAGGTTATCTGAGTGGTAAATTCAAGGCGATTGCGGAAAAGGGATATCAGGGTCTGTTACAGCATTTGCTGCAGACAGATCGAGAAGGCGTGCTCTCCTTAACGCAATGTAATGGTGGAGCTGGTCTTGGCGGAAGTCCTTATCGTGACGGTTCATATGAGTACTATGTAACAGAATCCATTCGCATTAATGATCCGAAATCGGTCGCTCCGTTTATTCTTGCAGGAGTGGAGATGGAACTAGCTACACGCTAGGTCGTTTCTGGAAACTCGCTGAAGTGCATCTTTTACCGCCTTTTCGCCCCCTGCTGCGTCACTTTCCCTTGACGTGCCCCGGCACGCCTGCGGAAAACTTCCTGGCCTGGAACGAAAATTCGGCAAAATCTGCGTCCTTCGGAGTTTTCAGACACTCCCGTTCTTTTCTTCAGAACATTTATGATAGCGCATTCATTTTATTGGTTTTGCTTCAATCCATCATATGGCTCCTATCACCCGTGAGCATCTTCTAGTTAATGGAGGCATGTCATAATTAGGTTATCCAAAAGGAGAGATGGTTCATGAGCCCAAAAGTACGGATGTCTCGTTTAAGCGGATTGGTTGTCATCGGTGCAATGTCCGCAGGACTGCTCGCAGGATGTGGGGGAGAGAAATCACCTGCTGCGACAGGGGATGGCAAGTTTCCCATTTCCATCTCTTTGATGCAGGTAGGCGATGTACCTGCGAAGGAGAACGGGATTGAGCAAAAGATTGAGGAATATACGGGTACCGATGTGAATGTGCAATGGATTCCGCAGTCTGCTTTTGATGATAAAGTGAATGTCATGGTTGCTTCAGGCGAGATGCCTACCATTATGCGGGTGAACTATGTACCGACAACGTTTAATGCAGCCAAAACAGGGTTGTTCTGGGAACTTGGTCCTTACCTGAAGGATTACAAAAACCTGTCTGCCCAATCCGAGGCGTATTTTGAGAATATCAAAATAGAAGGCAAAATCTACGGTATCCCCAATTTCCGCGACATCGGCCGTACCGCGATTGTGTATCGTAAGGACTGGTTCGACAAGTTGAACTTGGAAGTACCCAAAACATTGGATGACTGGTACAACGTGATGCATTCCATGCGCAAGGATGATCCTGATGGAAATGGCAAAGAGGACACCTATGGTGCGTTACTGTTCAAACGGTACAATGAAGGCGTATCTTCCCCACTTACACGTATTGCAGTGAGCATTGGAGGCGTAAATAAATGGGGCGTGGATGACTCGGGCAAATTGACACCAGAATTCCTGACTCCGGAATATGTGGACACGATGAAGCTGTTCAAGAAGCTGTTTAGCGAGGGACTCATTAACAGTGATTTCCCAGCGCTTGATCCATCCGATGCGGACAAAAAGATGGATTCTGGGCTCATCGGTATGAAGCTGAACGGGGTAGCCCAGAACGGCAAGTCATCCCAGCAACGTCTTACACCTAATGCACCGGATGGAGAGATCGATGTAGCTCCATTCCAAGGATTAGATGGTATTCGCATCGCTGGGGAGCCAGGCAACTATGGTATGCTCGTTATTCCGAAAGCGGCCGTACCTGATGAAGAGCAATTGAAGAAGGTGCTCACTTTCCTTGATCAGCTCATGGATGAAGAGCTTAGTACGTTACAATTGCGCGGTTTGAAGGATGTACACTATACCGAGACTGCTGATGGTAAAACGGAGCTGAAGGATTTTGATGCATATCAACGGGAAGTGAAGCCTTACCGTGATAATCTGCTAAGTGTTGAAGGCTACAATGTAGCAGAACTGGTAGACGTACCAATTGGTATGAAAGGTACGAAGATGGCACGTGAGAATGAGCAATATGCGATTCCGAACCCTGCACTGACTCTCTCATCAGCGATCTATACGGAGAGAGGTCAAGAGTTAGATCAGATGATCTGGGATGCTCAGACCAAGTACATCATGGGCAAACTAGATGATGCGGGTTGGGAGCAGGAAGTGGCAAACTGGAAAAAGTCCGGTGGTGACCAACTGATCTCCGAGTTTGAGGCATCGTATAAAGAATTGAACGGTAAGTAGTTAATAAAATGGTGGCGTATCACTCTTACGCTTACCATCTACATTTTAAAGTAAGGGTTGCGAATCTTCGGGTTCGTAACCTTTTTTATGTTTTCTATTATGAATGGACTGTGGAAGGGGTATAAGAGTAGAGGAGCACTTATAGCCTAATCAACTTGATGTCAACAGAGGGAGTACACAGTCATGATTGAGCAACAAGAACACGAGGATCAACGGTTTGATGAGAATGTAAATGATACATATGAGGGAGACGATCTAGGCGTTACGGTGCAACCAGGGTCATGTAGCTTCAAAGTATGGACACCGAAGGCTGCTGAGGTTCATCTGCTGTTATATCCCCCATCTACAGATGGGAGTCCTGAGGAATACTCCGAGCGCTCGGGACAATCCAAACCCAATGAAATTCCCATGCATAAACAAGCTCAAGGCATCTGGCACGCCGAGATCAGTGGAGATTGGTATGGTTACCGTTATATGATTCAGGTTACCTTTGGTGACGGACGACGCGAGATTGCCGTAGATCCTTATGCCAGGGCTGTCACCATGAATGGAGAAATGGGGGTGATCGTCAGACTGGAGCATACAGACCCCAAGGGATGGAAAGAAGATGTTCGGCCAGAACTTGCGAGCCCGGTGGATGCGGTGCTGTATGAGCTACATGTACGAGATTTCTCAATCCACCCTTCATCTGGAATGAAATATAGAGGTAAATATCTTGCTTTTACCGAGACGGGTTTACTTGATCAGGAAGGTAATTCCATCGGTATTGATCACTTGGCTGAGCTTGGCATTACGCATGTGCATCTGCTCCCCGTATTTGATTTTGCCACAGTAGATGAAGCTCAGGTGGATACATCCAATTCCGATCGATCTAATTATAATTGGGGATATGATCCTCTCCACTACAATGTGCCAGAAGGCTCTTATGCAACACGCGCGGATGAACCAGAGACTCGAATTCGAGAATTCAAATCGATGGTGATGGCTCTGCATCAAAAGGGGATCGGCGTCATTATGGATGTGGTCTACAACCATACCTTCGACACTGCGAGAAGTTCGTTTGAGAAGCTCTATCCAGGATACTACTACCGTCAATTGCAGGATGGTACATACAGTAATGGATCGGGAACAGGCAATGAAGTAGCGACAGAGCGTCATATGGTGCGTAAATTCATTATGGATTCTGTGCGATACTGGGCAGAGGAATACCATGTGGACGGGTTTCGGTTTGACCTGATGGGGCTCATTGATACAGCAACGATGAAAAGTCTGGCAGCAGACCTACATGAGAAGGTTTCACCATCCATCCTGTTATATGGAGAACCTTGGGGTGCACTTGAATCGCCTCTCGGAGACGATATGACGCTTAAGGGCGACCAACGTGATTCTGGATTTGCTGTCTTTAATGATAATTTTCGCGGAGCTATCAAGGGGGATAGTGATGGTGCCGGAACAGGGTTTGCAACCGGTGCAGAAGGAGCGGAGGAGAACGTGTGGGTAGGAGTGAGGGGGGCTATTACCGATTTTACCGCAACTCCTACAGAAACGATTAATTATGTTACCGCGCATGACAATCTTAATTTGTGGGACAAGGTTGCCTATACGCAAGAACTGGAGGATGCACTCGGTTTTATCAGCTATGATGAGGACGGTAATGTCAAAGGATGCGACAATGTACAGCAAGCGGTACAACAAGCAAGCCCGTATAAGCAGATCGAGGCTGGACATGTTCTAGAGAATGAAACGGTACGGCGATGTCTGCTTGCCAATGGCATTGTATTGACCTCTCAAGGTGTACCCTTTCTGGCCGCTGGTGATGAATTGCTGCGTACCAAGTTTGGTGACGCTAATAGCCACGAGAGCGGGGATGTAGTTAATGCTATCCGTTGGGAGTACAAAAAGCAGTTCAAGCCAGTATTTGAATACTATCAAGGTTTGATTCGTCTGCGGCGCGAACATCCCGTTTTTCGGCTTCGTACCCGCGAGGAGATTGAGCAGAATATACGATTGCTTGAACAAGGAAACGGTGTCCTGGCATATGAGCTACTCGGAACAGCATCAGGCGATTCGTGGAAGAGAGTCATCGTTGCCTATAACGCTGC